>CAIYAN010000084.1 GCA_903924185.1 uncultured Opitutia bacterium
CACCAAGCTGCTCCGCGCCGAAGTCACCGGTGCTCGCCTCGATTACGAGGGTAGCCTCGCCATAGACATCGAGCTCATGAACCTAGTCGGGATGCTGCCTTATGAGAAGATCTTGGTGGGCAACCTGGCCAATGGGGAGCGCTTTGAGACTTATGCCATTCCGGCCCCCGCCGGCACCCGTGAGATTTGCCTAAACGGCGCCACCGCCCACCTCGGTAAGCCCGGCGACCTGCTGGTCATCATGACCTTCGTTGAGCTAACCCCCGAAGAGGCCAAGACATGGAAACCCAAGACCGCGACCTTGGCTGAAAGCAACCGCCGCGTGGTGCGCCTCGAGAACCCTGAGGTCCCCGTCGACCTCCTAACCGCTTTCCAAAGATGAGCTACCGTCTCTATATCCCTGGCCCCCTGACCGTCTCCGAGGACATCGTCCAAGCGATGCGTAAGCCGATGATCGGCCACCGCTCGAAGGACTTTGTCGCTCTCTATGAAGATATGCAGCCTCGCCTGCAGAAGATGTTCTTCACCCAAGACCCCGTCTACCTGGGCACCAGCTCAGCATGGGGTGTCATGGAAGGTGCCCTACGTAATGTCTGCCGTAAGGGCGTGCTTAATTGCATGAACGGCGCGTTCTCGGACAAGTGGAACGACGTCGCTAAACGTTGCGGTAAGTACGCCGAAGCCCTCCAGTTCGACTGGGGTAAGCCCATCGATCCCGAGGCCGTCCGCAAAGCGCTGGCGACTGGTAAGTTCGACTGCATCACCTTTATCCATTCCGAAACTTCCACGGGTACCCTTTCGCCGATTGCCGACATCATGGCCGTCGTCCGTGAGTTCCCGGATGTGATTTCCATCGCGGACTCGGTCAGCTCATTCTCGACGCTGCCCATCGCCAAAGACGAGCTGGGCATCGACATCCTTCTGACGGGCTCCCAAAAGGCCCTCGCCCTGCCCCCTGGTCTGGCAATTTTTGCCGTCAGCGAACGCGCTCGCGAACGTGCCAAGCAGAGCCCCGACCGCGGCTACTACTTCGACCTCATCGAATTCCACGATAACCATGTGAAGGGCATGACCCCCTCCACCCCTTGCATCTCCCTCTTCTACGGCCTGCAGGCCCGCCTACATCAGGTAGACGCCGAAGGCTTGGAGAACCGCTTCGAGCGTCACCGCCGCCTTAATGAGCGCGTCCGGGCTTGGGGTTACGGCAAGGGTTTCTCCCTGCTACCTGAAGAGAAATTCGCTACCCGGGGCCTCAACTGCTTCAAGAACGACCGCAACGCCGACCTCGAGCGCCTCAATAAGACCCTGAAGTCCCGTCACCAGCTCGTCATCGACGGCGGCTACGGTAAACTCAAGGGGAAGACGTTCCGTATTTCTAATATGGGCGACGAATCCGACGCCACGATTGCTACCCTCATTGCCGCGCTCGACGACTCGCTCGCCGAGCAAGGGATGTGACCGACGCTTGACACTCGGTTATCATCCTACGCATGCGCAAGAAGACCTCCAAGTCAGTCGACACCGAAGCCGCCGCTCCCGGCTCCAAGTCCCTCGTCATCGCGGAAAAGCCTTCCGTGGCGCAGGATCTCGCCAAGGCATTGAAAGTGCCGAAGGTCGGTGAGATCTTCGAAAATGACCAATGGGTGATCAGTTCAGCGATTGGCCACTTGGTCCGACTCAAGGACCCGCAGGACATCGACCCTAAGTTCAAGCGCTGGACGCTAAAGGACCTGCCGATCCTACCGGAGAAGTTTGATGGGACGGTTTGCGACGATATTCTGAAAGTCATCGAGGGCGAACGCAACGATGGCAGCCGCTATAAGTTGCTGAAGAAGCTCCTGCTTCGTAAGGACGTCGGTTCCGTGGTGAATGCTTGCGATGCGGGCCGCGAAGGCGAACTCATCCTGCACAATATCTACACCCTGACGGGTCGTAAGTTGCCGCTCCAGCGCCTTTGGCTGACCAGCATGACGAACACGTCGATCCTCGCTAGTTTCGCGAACTTGTTGCCCGAGTCCGCAAAAGAAGGCCTCCGCGATTCCGCCGTGGCCCGCTCCCAGGCGGATTGGTTAGTCGGCATGAACGCCACGCGTTTCTCGACCATCCGCATCGGCGGCGCCTTACGTCGCGAGTCCTATTCCGCTGGTCGGGTGCAGACGCCGACGCTCATGCTCATCGTTGAACGCGAGCTCGAGATTCGCCGTTTCGTCCCGAAGACCTTCTGGAAAATTGAGGCTAACTTTAATGTTACCGCCGGCCAGTATCGCGGCGTCGCCCAAGTCCCTGGCGTCACCGATCGTAAAGATGCTGAGCGTTTCTTTGAAGAAGCCGCGGGCCGCAAAGTCGCCACTGAAACCGAGCAACTGGGCGTCGGTAAGGTTAGTGATGAGCGGAAGCCCAAGAAAGAAAGCGCCCCTCGCCTGCTAGATCTGACCACCTTGCAACGCGAAGGTAACCGCCGTTTTGGCTTTTCGGCCAAGACGACCCTCTCCGCCGCTCAGCGACTCTATGAGCACCATAAGGCGCTCACCTACCCGCGAACGGACTCCCAGTACCTCCCGGAGGACCACGTCGCCACCGCCAAGGAAGTCATGTCATCCCTCGCCGGCGGTCATTCCGTCGGCCAGCACGCGCGTGAAGTCCTCAGTAAGGGCTGGGTCGATTCGGCGGGTAAGCGCGTCTTCGATAACAAGAAGGTCAGTGACCACTTTGCGATCGTCCCGACCGGCACCATCCCGCACGGGCTAAGCGATGTCGAAGAGCGTATCTACGACCTCGTCGTTCGGCGCTTTGTGGCGGTGTTCTTCCCGATGGCCGAGTTTGAGGAAACCGTCCGCACGACCATGGTGGGTCCGCATAATTTCCGCACGACCGGCAAGGTGCTGGTCGTTTCAGGTTGGCGCGCCGTCTGGGGTCAGGAAGCCGATGCCGAAGAAGACAAGGATAAGGAAGGGGCAGCCAATTTGCCTGCGCTCAGCGCCGCCGATGGTAACCCCGCCCAAGCCAAGCTCGTTGACTTGAACGTCAAGCAGGACGCGACGAAGCCCCCCGCACGCTTTAACGAAGCCTCGTTGCTCGGTGCGATGGAAAATGCGGGGAAGCTCGTCGACGACGAAGCCCTCGCCGAAGCGATGAAGGAACGTGGTCTCGGTACGCCGGCCACCCGCGCCGCTACCATCGAAGAACTTCTCAGCGATAATAAGAAGTATATCGAGCGCCAAGGCAAAGAACTCGTCCCCCTGGCCAAGGCCTTCCAGTTGCACCAGTTCATCCACAAGATGAAGCTATCCTTCCTCTCGGAAGCCCGCCTGACGGGTGAGTGGGAATACAAGCTCCGCCTCATTGAACAGGGCAAGTTACCCGTGAAGCAATTCATCGCTGAGATTAAGGCGCAGGTGAAGGAGATGGTGGAACTGGGCGGCCAGGAAGAAGCCCCCACCCAAGTCGAGCCGACGGTCCTCTCTCCCTCCGACGGCAAGCCCATGCTCACCAATGGTGAGAGCTTCTTCTCGCAGGATCGTTCGGAGGACGGCAAGAAGCCGATGGTCTTGGTCTACATCGGCATCAATGGCCACACCGTCACCCCCCCCGAACTCGCCGAGCTGCTCGAGAAGCGACGTATCGGGCCGTTCACGGACTTTAAGTCGATGAAGTCGGGCAAGAATTTCACGGGATGTATCGACCTCGTCGACGAAGACTCGATCGTTTCCTGGAAAGATAAGCCCACCGAGAAGCCCGCTGCCCCCGTCGAAGGCGAAGCGGCGGCCAAGCCGAAGAAGGTTAAAGCCAAGAAGCCTACCGGCCGACTCAAGGCTGTCTTGTTCTTAGCGCCCCGCGAAGGCGTCGACGGTAATCCTGACGCCTTTGAGAGCGATTGGCCCATCCTGGGCGACTGTCCAGTCTCCGGCCTGCCCGTCCAACATACACCCACCAACGGCTACCGTGTTTGCCCCCAGAGGGCCCAGGCCGCTGGCGCCAAGAAGACTTTCAGTTTGAATTTAGAGATGCTGAAGGCACCGATCACTGCCGACGATGTTCGCGCGATCCTCACTCAAGGTAAGTCCCCGCTGAAGAAGTTCATCTCGAAACGAACTAACCGTGGGTTCGAGGCCTTCCTTGTCGCCGATAAGGAGAAGGGCTGGTGGTTCGCTTTCCCGCCGCGCAAGCCGAAGGGTCCGAAGAAAGGTGCGGTTGCGACCGACGTGCCGGACGACAACAAACCGTTCTAATCACTTTTCCCAACTCTGGCGGGGGATGCGTAGTTGCACGGGAACCTTGAGCTCGTCTTCCATGAAGCGGAGGCGTTCGAGGTCATCCGGGGCTCCGTCTTCCTCCTTTTTTAACTTCCCCAGCCATTGCGCACTATACCAGGCGTAAGCCTCCTTCTTTTGGCCGGCCTCCCACATCGTCCGGGCGCACATGAAGTAGGCGAACCAAGGCACGGTCTTCGCTTGCGTTGCCCGCCGGTAGTAAGCTGCGGCGAGTAAATTGTCTTTGAGTTTAATCTCTGCGAGTTGGCCGGCAGAAATTAAGATGCCGGAATTACCGCCGGTATGTTCAACGCCGTCTTCGAAGACGGCCAACCCAAGTTGCGCGTAGCGTCGGAAGATGCCTTCTTGAATGTCGGGCGCAACTTTGGCGTATCCGCCGCGGCGCCGGATCTCCCAGTGCGCAAAGTCATAGCCGACCGCGTACCCCGTGTTTTCCCAAAAGAAGCGGGAGCGCGGATCCAAGGCGCAAGCGGTCTTCATTAGCGCTTCGCAGCCCGCCCGGTCGCGCTTCTCCCAGAAGACGTAGCTGCGCAACCAGGTCGCATCTGCCACGACCGTGCGTAAGCCGCCGAGGATGCCTAAAAGGACCCCTTGGCCGAGCGTCGGCTCAAGGTCTTTACGGCTAATCTCAGGCACAGCCTGACGGACCCCCTTCCACGAGGTTTCCGAGTACGCCCCCGCCCCAAGCAACAGCAGGCAAGCCACGACCCATGGGGACACCCGATGCATCGTTAGATTTCCCTCCGACGGAAGGCCAAGCTCGCTAAGGCTAAGAAGGCGACGAGGTAGAATAGTCCCGACAATATGACGGACCAGACGGCCGCCCCAGAAATGGCTGTGGGATCGAGTACCAGCGTGTCACCGATGTTGAACTGCTGGAGGTTGGGGATGACGCGGCTTGAGACCCAGAGGAGGCTTTTGGTCACCACGCTCGCATCGCTAGGCTTGAGTAAGGCTTCTTGGGCGAGCCATTGCAGCTGGCCAGCGACGATGGCCATTGCGCCCACGATCACCGTAAAGAGGAAGGTCCGGGCCACGGCTGAAACCATGAGCACCATCGCGGCGACGACGCCGAGGCGTAACCACTGGAGAACGGCAAACGATGCGAGGCCACTGACACTGAAATCAGGCGCCACCCGGCCAGTTTCGGCCGCCATGACGATGAGTTCTTGGGTGCGGCTCCAGAGGATGATACCTTGAAGGAAAGCCAAGCTGAAGACAAAGACGCCCAGGACCGCCCAAGTACCGAGGAATTTACCTAGCAAGAATTCCGTCCGGCTCAGCGGCTTGGCCAGCAATGTCAGCGCCGTACGGTTTTCGATTTCTGCAAAGAACAACTGCGCGGTCATGACGAGCGCAAGGACGGAGCCGAAGAGGAACATCCCACCAAAGGCGAAGTCGGCCACAAACTTGAGTTCGCTATGGCCAAAGTCCATGAAGCGTAAGGAAACCGAGGACACGACCATGGCGGCCGAAAGCACCAGCAGGAAAGCGAAGAAGCGTTGGCGGATCGCCTCCAAAAAGGTGATGCGGGCAATCCAGCTGGTTCGGTTCAGGCGGGCGTTCATGTTAGGCGTCACGGCTACCGGTGACCAGTTCGCGGAAGAGGTCTTCCAGCGAACGGCGGGGGTGTGTGATCGAAGTGACCGTCGCTCCATGGGCGGCCAGGGCGGCTTCGGCGGCTTGCCGAGCCTGCGGCGTAAGGTAGGCGACCGTGATGACGTGGCGATCGCGCTGGGCGAGGACTTCATCCACGCGCCCTTCGAGGACGAGGCGACCTCGATCCATGATGGCTACTCGGTCACAGACTTGTTCGACCTGTCCAAGGAGATGCGAGCAAAGTACAATGGTTTTACCCTTAGCACGCATGGCGTTGATCATGCGTCCGATGGCCGCGGAGCCTACGGGATCCACTCCGGCGGTGGGTTCGTCGAGGATGACGAGTTCGGGGTCATGGACAATCGCCTGCGCTAGGCCGATGCGCTGCAGCATGCCTTTCGAGTAGGTTCCAATCGGACGGCTGGCGGCTTCGGTCATTGCCGCGAGTTCCAGGGAAGCCTCGACGGCGTCGTGCACTTGGGCTGATGGTACCCCACTCAGGCGTGCGCAATATTGCACGAGCTCGCGACCGGTTAGAAATTTATGGAAGTAGGGAGCCTCCGGTAAAAAGCCCGTACGCTGACGGGCCTCCGTGGTAGCGGAGGGAAAACCGAGGATGCTGATGGCGCCGGACGTCGCTGGGATTAACCCGAGCACAATCTTCAGAGTCGTGCTCTTACCGCAGCCATTCGGACCCAGCAGGCCAAAGACCTGGCCACGCGGTATTTCCAAGGAGAGGTTATCGACCGCCCGTAGTTTGATACCCCGCAAACCCACCCGGAAATCCTTGGTGAGCCCCTGCACGGAAATAGCGCTACTCGTGCTCATCGCTTGATCGTGAAGGCTGAAGAGGTGCGCAGGCCGGCGAAAGTACGAGCCTCCACGTGGCGGATATGCCCGTCCAGCGACTTAACAATCTCGGCTCCGAATGCATCGAGCTCTTTCTCGGCCCCCTCCGCATGCAGGTAGACCCGTCCGTCCGTCAGGTTTTGGATTGAACCCGTGACATCGAAACCGCGGGCAATTCCAAGGACTTGGGCACGAAACCCCACCCCTTGGACGCGGCCAGTGTACCAGACTTCCCGATGGGAGACATGGGTTGACATTTGGTAAATTGTATAAAATCATTGGACTTTCGTCCCCTACAGCAACCGCAATCCTCCTATGACCACCCTCCCCCCCCTAGCTGTTTTCGATGGTCCCGTTGTCTGGGCCATTGTGATCGTTGCTGTCCTTCTTTTCGGTGGTTCCAAGATCCCCGAACTCGCCCGTGGCCTCGGTAAGGCTAAGCGCGAATTCAAAAAAGCCTCCGAAGAAGTCGAAACGGAAGTCCGCTCCGCCGTCGAGGAAGACGAGCGCAAGAAGGCCCGCCTCTTTCAGGTCGAGCAAGAAGAGCGTGCCCGCGTTCGGGCCAAGATTGAAGAAGAAGAGCGCGCCAAGCGTGCTGCTGAAGGCAAGCAGAACTAAGTCTTTGGGGGCCGGCAACGGCCCCTTTTTATTGGTATGTTTACA
>CAIYAN010000085.1 GCA_903924185.1 uncultured Opitutia bacterium
ACGGCTGCGGCACAGGCTCCAACGTCAAGGCCGTGACCGCCGCCGATGATCTGCACTGGCAAGCCCTCGCTCGCAAATGGAACTGCGCCCTCCTCGGTCCGGTCATCGGCGAACCAGACAAAGCCAACTGCCGCATGTGGTGCGACCCGCGTAACGGCTCCGATAAGACCTACCTACAGGCCCTCGCCGACCTTGCCAAGCAGACCAGCCATCCGGAGCTCGCGACCGCTCCTTGGTGCCTCTGGGGCCATAGTGGCGGCGGCTTCTGGTCGAGCATCATGCAGGCGAAATACCCTGAGCGCATCGTCGCCATCTGGTTCCGCTCCGGCACGGCCTACTCCTATTGGCAGAAACCGGAAGATCCGACCAAGGAGCGCGCGATCCCTGAAGTAGTCCTGCCTCCTGAAGCCTATGAAATCCCGATGATGTCCAATCCGGGCGTGAAGGAAAACGGCGACAAACGCTTCAACACCGCTTGGACCGGCAACCTCGCGATGTTCAAGGCCTACCGCGCCAAGGGCGCACCGATCGGCTTCGCGCCAGACCCCCTTACTTCGCACCAGACCGGCGATCAGCGCTACGCCTCCATCGCATTCTTTGACGCGTGCCTCGAACTTCGTCTGCCTGAGTCCGGCAACACGCTCCGCAAGATTGACCAGTCCAAGGGCTGGCTGTCCCCTCTGCTCGGCAACGAAGCCAAGCCCGCGGGCGAATACGCCGGCGACAAGGCCGAGTCCAACTGGCTGCCCAACGCCGCCTTCGCCAAGGCCTGGGCGGAATACGTGAAGACCGGCGCGACGAACGACACCACCCCTCCGCCCGCGCCCTTCAACGTCGCGTCCAAAGCCATCGCCGAAGGCGTCGAGCTCACCTGGGATGCGCACGCCGACTTCGAAAGCGGCCTCCGCCAGTTCCTCATCAAGAAGGACGGCCAGGTCGTCGGTCGCGTGCCGGAGAAACTCGTCAACCCTTTCGGCCGTCCTCTCTTTCAGGGGATGAGCTACGGCGACACGCCGGAACTTCCGCTCGCCCGGATGCGCTTCATCGACAAGGGCGCCAAGGCCGGGGCTAAATATGAGGTCATCGCGGTGAACTCCGCCGGCCTGGAGTCGAGGTAGGAGCGGGCTCACGCGCGACAGCGACCCTATGCACGACAACGGAACGCTCAGCGGGGCGCGGTCAAACGAGAGAAGTAGTCCTGCGCGACAACGGAGGAACATTTCAAGTCGTAGGCGAGCAAGGCCTGCATCGCCAGGTCGAAGGACCCGTAGGTCATGTGCAGGATGATCGCCAGACGGAGGAGCTTTTCGGCGGGCAGGCGGTCGAGCGCCATGAAATCTTTCACGTAGACCGCATCTGCCCACAGCATCTGGCTTAGGCACTGGTTGATATCGTTGTTCACGACCAGCGGCTTGAAAGTACGTCCGGCGACCCCCGCGAACTTATGGAAGACGAACCCGCTCTTCCTGAGCCGCTGATCTATCTCGGCGAAGAGCGGCTGGCCTTTGTACATTTCGACGAACTCGACTTCCGTATGAACGACCACCGCTTCTTCCAACACCTGACCGCCGCCGTTCATGACGTCCAATTCCGCCCCCTGCACGTCCAACTTTATGAAATCAGCCCCCGCCACCTCGGCGATATCATCCAGCCGTTTAGTCTCGAAGGCATGCTTCTTCACGACTTGCGTCAGGTTCTCGAGATTTTGAAACCGATCCAATAGGACGGAATTCGGTTCCAAGAGCGACGAGGTCATGGGGAAGTTGCATTCGTGAAAATCACGCACTCCGCCGGCCCCGATAGCATAAGGAAGGTAGGTGTGGGAATCCCTACCCATCGCGTTCAGCCTGTCGCATTCGGCTCTTACGCATTCGAAGCCGACCACACTGGAGATCCCCGCCTTGACGAGCGGGTCGTAAAATTCAGCGCCGAGGTCCATGGCACCGACATCGATAATCCGGACTTTTCCGAATGGAGGGAGAATCTCGAGTATGTTGAACATGGCTTGGGGTGAATGCTCGCAAAGGTCGGGGAGAGGTGAAATCGGTCGCGGTCCGCCCATCAGGCTTCCGCAGTGCGGGAATTATCGCCACATCCCCAGCGCTGGCAACATATCGATTAGGACCGGACCCAAGACGCGCCAGCAAGGCGCCGCTTAGCCGGACAACAAAAAGGGCCGCCCATCGGGCGGCCCTTTGCTTTACCTGCGGCCGGCGATTATTCGCCCCAGGTGCAGGTGTTACCGGCGTAGAGGGCGCGGCTGCCGAGTTCCTGCTCGATGCGGAGGAGCTGGTTGTACTTGGCGACGCGGTCGGAGCGGCAGAGGGAGCCGGTCTTGATCTGGCCGGCGTTGAGGCCGACGGCGATGTCCGCGATGGTGGCGTCTTCCGTCTCACCGGAGCGGTGCGAGATGATGGCGGAGTAGCCGGCGCGCTGGGCCATGGAGACGGCATCGAAGGTCTCGGTGAGGGAACCGATCTGGTTCACCTTCACGAGGATCGAGTTGGCAGTCTTGGTCTTGATGCCGCGGGAGAGGAACTCGGTGTTGGTGACGAAGAGGTCGTCGCCGACGAGCTGGGTGTTGGCGCCCATGGCGTCGGTGGCCTTCTTCCAGCCGGTCCAGTCAGCCTCGGAGAAGCCGTCTTCGATCGAGACGATCGGGTAGCGCTTCTGCAGGTCCTGGTAGAACTTGATCATCTGATCGGAGTTGCGCTGGGACTTGTCGGACTTGTGGAAGGTGTACTTGCCGGTCTTCTCGTCGAAGAACTCGGAAGCGGCGACGTCGAGGGCGAGGAAGACTTCCTTGCCGAGCTTGTAACCGGAGGCCTTGACGGCCGCGGCGATGGCTTCGAGGGC
>CAIYAN010000086.1 GCA_903924185.1 uncultured Opitutia bacterium
ACAACGTGCTACACGACCGCGGTTACCGCTCGATTGGTTGCTGGCCCTGCACCCAGCCCACCTCGGGCGCCGATGAACGCGGTGGCCGTTGGCCAGGCTTCGAGAAAAAAGAATGCGGCCTCCATACCCGTACCAAGAAAGGGTTGGGCGGATAGCGGATAGCGGTTGGCGGACAGAAAACCTCCTCAATCCAAAACCAACCTGCTTTCCTTGGCACCCTTTTCTCCCGACCGCTAACCGCCACCACCTTCTCCGTTCTTCCGTTTATCTGTATTCCCAACCGCACTCCGCTAACCGCTTCCACCTTCCCTTTCAGTCTCTCTGTATTCCCAACCGCTCTCCGCCAACCGCTTCCACCTTCCTTCAGCATGTCCCGTAACGCCCAAAACGACCACCTCACGCGCCTCGAACAGACGTCGATCCACGTCTTCCGTGAGGCCTTCGCCAATTTCCGCTCCGTCTGCATGCCCTGGTCGATGGGCAAGGACTCTAACGTCCTCATCTGGCTAGCCCGGAAGGCGTTCTGCGGTAAGATTCCCTTCCCCCTCCTGCACATCGACACGACGTACGAGTTCCCGGAGATGTATGAGTTCCGCGAGAAGGCCAAGGCCATCCACGGCATTGACCTGATTGTGCGTGTCAATGAAGACGCCATCCGCCGTGGTATCGGCTACGCCACGCACGACCCGGTCACCGTCACGCATGAGCTCAAGACCGTCCCCTTCAAGGCTGCCATCGACGAGTTTAAGTGGGACGCCCTTGTCACCGGTATCCGCCGCGACGAAGACCCGACTCGGGCGAAGGAACGCTGGTTCTCGCCGCGCTCCGCCGAAGGCGTC
Organism: uncultured Opitutia bacterium; assembly: GCA_903924185.1. Classification (GTDB taxonomy): domain Bacteria; phylum Verrucomicrobiota; class Verrucomicrobiia; order Opitutales; family UBA953; genus UBA953. The sequence goes on from CAIYAN010000086.1 coordinate 840, forward strand.
TGGGACTACAAGGACCAGCCACCGGAATTCTGGGGTCAGTTCGCGAGCGTCGCTCCCGAAGGCGGCCACGTCCGCGTCCAGCCTCTCCTCGAATGGACGGAGCTCGATATTTGGGAATACATCCGCCGCGAGAATATCCCGAACCCAACGCTTTACTTCGCCCGTGATGGCAAGCGCTTCCGCTCGCTCGGTTGCCACCCGATCACGCACCCGGTCGACAGCCCGGCGAGCAACATCGACGAAGTCATCGAAGAACTCAAACTCACCAAGGTCAGCGAACGCGCCGGTCGGGCCCAGGACCACGTCGGTCGTAACTCCATGCAGGAACTCCGGGCCAAGGGGTTCATGTAAGTCATCCCCCCGCACCGCCACACCACGCCCAACACCACCCAACCATGAGTACCTCTTCCCTTCCTAGTCCCGCCGCCGCCCAGGCTGCTGCCCAAGCCGCCGCTGAAGACCAACGCAAGATGCACGTCGTCGTCGTCGGTCACGTCGACCACGGCAAGTCCACCTTCGTCGGCCGCCTGCTCAACGACACCGACTCCTTGCCGAACGGTAAGATCGAACAAGTCCGTAAGAACTGTGCCGCCGAAGGCATGGAGTTCGAATATGCGTTTCTGCTCGACGCCCTGATCGAGGAACAGGAGCAGAATATCACGATTGATACCACGCGCATCTTCTTCCGCACCACGCAGCGTGCCTACGCGATCATCGACGCCCCCGGCCACAAGGAGTTCCTGAAGAACATGGTGACCGGCGCCGCTTCGGCTTCCGCTGCCCTGCTCCTCATTGACGCCAAGGAAGGCGTCATGGACCAATCCCGCCGACACGCCTTCTTGCTTTCGCTTCTTGGTGTGAAGCAGCTCGTGGTGCTCGTAAACAAGATGGACCTCGTCCAGCACTCGCAGGAGACGTACGAGAAAATCCGGACGGAATACACCGCTTTCCTGAAGAGCCTCGGACTCAACGCCGTCCACTTCATCCCGATCGCCGCTAAGCACGGTGAAAACATCGTCAACCGCTCGGCCAAAATGGCTTGGTGGACGGGCCCGACGGTCACCGAAGCCCTTGATACGTTCAAGCACGAGGACGACCTGACGGGCCTCCCCCTGCGTCTGCCCGTGTCAGATATCTACCGTTTTGACCACCGCCGCATCGTGGCGGGCCGCGTCGAAGCCGGCGCCATCCGCCCGGGCGACGACCTCATCTTCCAGCCCGGCGGTCGCCGCAGCACGGTCCGTACCTTTGAAGACTGGCCCGGCCCTGAATCCCGTTCGGTCGTCGGTACTGGCGGTTCGGCCAGCGTGACGCTCTCCGAGCAGATCTTCGTGGAACGCGGCCAGGTCGCTTCCCACCCCTCGAATCAACCCCGCGTCGGCCGCGAATTCCGGGCCCGCATCTTCTGGTTGGGCAAGGAACCGCTCGTCCCTAAAAAGACCTATAAGCTCCGCCTTCTAACGCAGAACGTTGAAGCCGTGATCGCCCGGATTGAAAAAATCACTGACGCTTCCACGCTCGAATCTATCCAAGCCGATAGCGTGCCGCGCGACTCCATCTGCGAAGTCGTTGTTCGGACTACGCACCCCGTCGCCTTTGACCTGCACCATGAGTGCGCCATCACTGGCCGTTTTGCACTCGAGGAAGCGGGCCGTATTCATGGCGGCGGCATTATCCTCGATGCCCGCAAGGAACAGAGCGCCCGCGAAGGCAAGGTTACGGCTGCCGAACGTGGTGCCCGCTCCGGCCACGCCCCTGCGGTACTTTGGTTCACTGGCCTCTCCGGCTCGGGTAAGTCGACCATCGCCGAACTCGTTGAGCGTCGCCTCTTCGACGCTGGCCGGCAGGTCTTCCGCGTCGACGGTGACGACCTCCGCACTGCGCTCAACCGCGACCTAGGCTTTTCGGCCGCCGACCGCGCCGAAAGCGTCCGCCGTGCCTCCGCCGTCGCCGGGCTCTTTGCCAACGCCGGTCATATTTCGCTGGTGACGCTCATTGCTCCCTTGGCCGCCGACCGCGCCAAGGCCCGCGCGGCGCTCAGCAACCATGCCTTCATCGAAGTCTTCGTCGACGCCCCGCTCGATGTCTGCGAACAACGCGACGTCAAGGGACTCTACGCCAAGGCCCGTCGGGGCGAGATTGCTGAGTTTACTGGCATCTCCTCTCCTTACGAAGCGCCCGAATCGCCCGAGGTCCACATCCGCACCGACAAGCTCACGACCGATCAGGCCGTCGACCTCGTTCTGGATGCCCTCGATAAGGTCCTGCGCTCGAAGGCCGAAGACTGGGAAGTGTAAGGCTTCGCAGGTCACATCTTGGCTAGGGATTCCCGTCCATTGACTCCCCTGGGGTTCCGTGCACCTTGGGAGTCATGAAAGTCCTCCACATCGACGCCTCCCCACGGACGGTTCGTTCGGTGACACGCAAACTGACCTCGGCGTTTATTGGCGCCCTCCGGATTAAATACCCGACGCTCAAGGTGACCCATCATGACATCGGCCATCACCCGCCCGCGTTTATTTCCGACGCCTGGATGGGCGCCGCTTTTGCTCCGGCCGATCACGACGACCCGGCCATGAAGGGCGTGCTGCAGCACTCCGACGAGCTGACGACTGAGCTCATCGCTACCGACTTACTCGTCATCGGTTCACCGATGCATAACTTCACCGTGAGTGCGTCGCTCAAGGCTTGGATCGATCAAGTTGTCCGTACGGACATGACCTTCAAAATCACCGAAGCGGGCGTCGAACCCCTGCTGAAAGGCAAGAAGGCGATTATCGTAACCTCCCGCGGCGGCTTCGTTGCCGGGACAGCGTATGATTTCCAAGAACCCTATCTGCGCACCATCCTCGGTTTCATCGGCATTACCGATGTGACCTTTGTCCACGCCGAAGGGGTCAACGAAGGCGAAAAAGCCCGGGAGACGGCCATGACCACGGCCGCCGCGAAGTTAGTTGAGATTGCGGGGACGATTTAAAGGCTGAAGGAGATTACAGAGTGCGAAGTACGGAGTACCGAGTGCGAAGAAAGAGAGCCAAGCCAGGCACCTCTGTCATCGACTCAGTCATCTTAACTCGATTCAGCACTCACCTTACCGTCCTTCCCTAGTCCCCGCGCGACTCCTCCGCTTACGCGTACTTCAACTCGACCTTCTTACCGGTCTTAATCGACTCGTAGATGCCGTCGATGATGACCATGTCGCGACGGCCGACCTGGGCGGTGCAAGTGAACTGACCCTCATCGCGGATGGCGGCGCAGACGGCGTCCATGTGCCGCTGCTGCTGGCGGAAGACGCCGAAGTCGAGTTTGCCTTTCGCGGAGGTGGAGATGTTGAGACCGCGGTAGCTGAAGACCGGGCGTTCGCCCTTGAACCATCCCTTGGGCGCAGTGGCTAGGAACTCTGCGCGGTTGGCGTCGTAGCCTGACCAGACATCGGCCACCGCCCCATTGGCAAACTCGAGGCGGAACTCCAGGGCCTGTTCTACTTCGACAAAAAACTCGGGTTGGGTCTTGGGTAGTTCCTTGGCCGTGACGGAAATAGGGTTCGCGTTCGCGGCCATGCAGCAGGCGTGAATCGAATAAATACCCATATCCGTCAGCGCCCCGCCGCCGGCGAGCTTCTTCTCGATGCGCCATGACTTTCGGCGGAGCGTAAAACCATTGGCCGAAGTCATCTTCATGAATGGACCGAGCTCCTCCGTCTTGGCGAGGCGGACGAGTTCCTGGTGATACGGATCGTAGTGTAGGCGGTAGCCGATGGCCAAGCGCTTACCGGCCTTCTTACCCGCGGTAATCATGGTGTCGCACTCGGCGGCCGAAATCGCCATCGGCTTCTCGCAGATGACGTGCTTGCCCGCGCCGAATGCGGCGATGACGTTCTGGGCATGGATACCGGGCGGCGTGACCACGTAGACAATATCGATGTCCTTATTGGCGGCGATTTTGTCCCATTCATCGTAGCCGTAGACGGAAGTCTTAGCAAAACCATGGGAGGCCGCGAGCTTCTCGCCCTTGGCACGAGTGCCCGTGATTGCCGCGACCAACTTCACATGGGCCGTTTCGAGTAACGCGGGAGCGAGCTCACCATTGGAATAGTTTCCCAGACCGCAGAGGGCCAAGCCAAGTTTGCGAGGCTTAGGCTCGTCGGCTGCAAGGAGCCGGGGAGCGAAAGTGAACGCTGCCGTGGCGGTGGCAAAAGTGCTGAGGAACTGACGACGGGAGGAAGACATAGACATGGGCGGGAGACCTAAGGGGAATAGGGGTTAGGGGATGGGGGATGGGGGATGGGGGATGGGAATTTCTACCCGCCCAGCGAACGCCTGCAAGCCGGATGGGTATCCCTACCGGCGCACGAGGAAGACGGCCCCGAGCAGGATGGCGGCCCCCAGGAGACGGCGGGTCATGAC
>CAIYAN010000087.1 GCA_903924185.1 uncultured Opitutia bacterium
CCCAGGCCTAAATAAGGCCTTTAAACCACGGAAAGGGCCTTAAACCAAAGGAGTGGACGTACCCGCTGACCTGCCCTGCCTGTAGGCATGCTCGCCGTCCTCCGTTCTGCCGCCCTCGTCGGGGTGGAAGCCGTCCCCGTCGAAGTCGAGGTCAACACGGGCGAGCAAGGCGAACCGCGCATCGAGATTGTGGGCCTACCGGACACCGCGGTGAAGGAATCCGAAGACCGCGTGCTATCGGCTATGATGAATACCGGCCTGCGCACCCATGAGACCAAGACGACCGTGAACCTGGCGCCAGGCGACCTCCGCAAGGAAGGGGCGATGTACGACCTACCCATCGCGGTCGGGATGGCGGCGGCCACCAGCCAAATTCCCAAGGACATGCTACCCCACTACCTTATTGCCGGCGAACTCGGCCTCAGCGGCGGCACGCGGGCCGTGAAAGGCGGCGTAGCCATCGCAATGTTGGCGAAGCGGCTGGGGCTTAAAGGCGTCATCCTACCCCGCCCTTCGGCCGAAGAGGCCGCCCTCGTCGATGGCATCGAAGCCATCGCCATTGATTCACTCGATGGGGCGTTACGTTTCCTCTCCGGCGACGCACGCTATCTCCCCCTGCCGCCAGCGGCTAACCCGTTTCTGCTCATGGGACCGACGGAGGGACCAGATTTCGCTGACGTCAAAGGTCAACTTAAGGTCCGGCGGGCCGTCGAGGTCGCCGCGGCCGGCGGCCATAACCTGCTCATCCTCGGCCCCCCGGGCTCGGGCAAATCGCTGATTGCGAAACGTATCCCGACGATTCTACCGGCGCCCGATGCCGAGGAGTTCCTCGAGATTCTTTCAGTCTACTCGGCTGCGGGCATGAAGTTAGGCGACGTTACGCGCCGCTGGGAAAGACCCTTTCGCTCGCCGCATCATACGATCAGCGATATTGGCCTGATCGGCGGTGGTGCGATGCCGGGCCCAGGCGAAGTCTCACTCGCCCACCACGGCGTACTCTTTCTCGACGAGTTGCCGGAGTTTCGCCGCTCGGCGCTCGAGGTCCTCCGCCAACCCTTAGAAGACGCTTGCGTCACCGTCTCACGGGCGGCGGCTAAGGTCACCCTGCCCGCACGATTAATGCTCGTCGCGGCGATGAACCCCTGCCCCTGCGGACACCTCGGTGACCGCCTTAAAGAATGCCGTTGCACGACCGCCCATATCCGCCGCTACCGCTCCAAGATATCTGGGCCATTACTAGACCGCATTGATATCCAAGTCGAAGCCCCCGCACTCACCATCGAGGAACTTCGGCATGCACAGCCCGGCGAGCCGTCCGCGGCCATGCGCGCACGGATTGAAGCTGCCCGAGCAATTCAACGGCAGCGCTTCGGGGGACGGATGCGGGCCTGCAATGCGGTCCTCGCTGGCCAGGAACTCCGCACCCATTGCGCCTTGGAATGCGCCCAAGGAGACCTCCTCCAGCAGGCCATGGAAAAGCTGGCCCTTTCGGCCCGAGCCTACGACCGCATCCTGCGGGTAGCCCGCACGATTGCCGACCTCGCGGCGGCGGAGCGCATCGCCACCGAACACCTCCTGGAAGCCATTCATTACCGCTCATTAGACCGCGGGTGAAAACGCTCGCAGACGCTGGGGATTTCCATTCATTACCAGCTTCCCCATGAAGTCCTCCCTCCTCTGCACCCTGTTCGCTTCGGTGCTGACGGCCCTCGCTGCCGTCGCCTCCGCTGCTGAGCCCATCAAGGTCCTCATCATCGATGGCCGTAATAACCACGACTGGGTCCGCACGACCGAGTCCTGCAAGGCTACCCTCGAAGCCACGGGCCGCTTTAAGGTCGATGTCTCTACCGCCCCGGCGGCCTTCGCCAAGCCTCAGCCCGCCAAGCCCAAGGCCGGCGACGCCGAAGGCAAGAAGACCTACGACGAAGCTCTCAAGGCCTGGAAGAAGGAAGAGTCCGATTTCAACAAGGCCCACGCCGGTGACTGGGATAAGTGGGTGCCGAAATTCTCGGCCTACGCCGTCATCGTCAATAACTACAACGGCCCAGAATGGGGCGCAGACATGAAGGACGCCTTCACGGAGTACGTCGTCAAGGGCGGCGGCCTCGTCAATGTCCATGCCGCTAATAACTCCTTCACGGGTTGGGATAACTTTAACGAGATGATCTGCTGCGGTTGGCGCGGCGCTACGTTCGGACAACGCGTAGCCGTCGATGACGCCACGGGCAAGGCGGTCGCGGTCGCCGAGGCGGACGAGAAGATTAAGACCAAGGGCTTCGGCTCCGGACACGGCGCCAAGCACGTGTTCACCCTTAAGGCCCGCGACGCCGCCCACCCGGTCATGCAGGGCATCCCGACCGAATGGCTCCACGCCTCCGATGAGCTCTACCACCGTATGCGCGGCTCGCCCGACCACATGGACGTCCTCGGGAGCTCGTTCTCGTCCGAGAAGTTCGGCGGCACCGAGATGCACGAGCCGATGGTCTGGTGGGCCAAATTCAATGAAGGTCGCGTGGTGACGACCTCCATGGGCCACCTCTGGGCCGGCGACAAGACCTTCGACGCCCTCCACTGCGTAGGCTTCCAGACCATTCTGGCCCGCTCGACCGAATGGGCCGCCACCGGCAAGGTGACCATCGCCATCCCCGAAGGCTTCCCGACCAAGGACCAGACGAGCGTCATCGAGCCGTCCAAGGTTGTCTGGAAGAAGTAATAAAGGATTTCCCTTAATCGCAGGGCTTGAAGCCCGAACGGGGCATGGCAGATTCCTGTCATGCCCCGCTTCTTTTTAGCCCTGCTCCTGTTGTGCCTCGGCACCGTGGTCCAGGCCGAAACCTACGAACTGCGCAGCGGGGACTTAATCCGCCGCTTCGAGCTCAAGGAAGGCCGCTTCCGCACGCTCGGTTGGACCGACAAGGCCACGGGCCGTACGCTCGACGTCGACAGCGATGAGTTCGCCATCCGCCTCTCCGACGGCACCGTGCTGACCGCGGATGATTACGAGGCGAAGGTGGTCGTATGGGAAGACAGCGTAAAAAGTTTCCGTAGCTCCCGCTCGAAGACCTTGCCGGACATCGAATACCAACTGCGCCCAGGGCGCACCCACGCGGGCGCACCTCCCTTCGTCACCCAAACGTTCTCCACCGAATTAAAACCTAGCGTCACGGGCATGATTTGGAAGCGCATCGAGGTGCGCTGGCCCGAGGGCAAAGTCGATGCTAAGGCTACGCTTGAGACGGAGCGTTTTCGAACCAAGGCAAAGGCCAGCCGAGGGGGGCGCGGAGAACCCGTCGTGCTCGCTGAGGCTTGGATTCTTTTTCCAGAAAACCCCACAACCCTGACCCGCCACACCGACGGCAATCAACCCGCGGCCTACTCTCATCGGTTCGAGAAGGTCGGCAACCATAGCTTCGTAGACTTCGAACAAGCCGACGTCGAGACCCGCCCGCAAGCCGGACTCGTGCGCTGCCTTTCGTTCGACCGAGTTCGCCCCAAGGCTTGGGCCTGGCCCCGGCCTGGCGTCGACGCCACCGCGAC
>CAIYAN010000088.1 GCA_903924185.1 uncultured Opitutia bacterium
ACGCCCTTCTCGACGAGACGCCGTGCGAGTAAACAGTTATTGGCGAAGCTCGCCTCGCCCGGTTTAGCGCCATAGGCCTCGAGGGTTGCGACAGATTCCTTAGAGATGTCCATCACCTCTGGCACGCTAGTCTGCATGCGGAAGGCGAGTTCATACTGGGCGATGCGCGTGACCGTCTCGGCGTGCCCTAACTCGTCCTGCTGGCGCTGGTTGAGGTCTTTCAGCGCGTCGAGTGTGGCGCGGCGCAGGTCGCGCGTCATGCCAGGTGGGTCGTTGGCGAAGAGCACGGGGTCGCCCTTGCTTCGGCACTGCACGCCTTGGAAGACGGAGGGCAGGAAGCCGCTGCCCCAGCAGCCTTGCCCGCCGCTGGGCTGGGTGCCACTTGAGATCAGCGTCACGAAACCAGGGAGGTTCTGATTCTCGGTCCCGAGGCCGTACGTGGCCCATGAGCCCAACGATGGGCGTCCCTGACGGATATGGCCCGTGAAGAGGAGTAGTTCGGCGGGCGCGTGGTTGAATTGGTCCGTATGCATCGCTCGTAAGAGCGTCACATCATCAGCGACCGTATGGAAGTTGGGGACCGCATCGCTCATCCAGAGGCCGCCCTTGCCGTACTGTTTGAACGTACGCGGAGAACCCATGAGTTTCGGCACACCGCTGGTGAAGGCGAAGGTGCGGCCCTTCAGGAAAGAATCGGGGCAGGGCTTGCCGCTCTGTTCCACCAGTGCCGGCTTAGGGTCAAAGATGTCGAGGTTGGGCGGGCCGCCTGACATGTGCAGGTAGATGACCCGTTTGGCGCGTGCCTTGAGCGGCGGGCGTTTCGGGGCGAGCGGGTGATTGGTGTCGGCAGTCGCGGCGAAGGCATTGCCTTGCAACGCTTGAAGGGCAATGGCGCCTAAACTGAATTGCCCCGCGCTGCTGAGGAAGTGCCGGCGGGTTTGTAAGCGGAGCTGCTCCGCGCGGACAGGATGCAAAGAAGGAGGGTTCATCGGATTAGCGGCGCATCAGGAATTCATCGAGGTTCATCATCACTCCGGCGACCGCCGTCCAGGCGGCCAACTCGGCGAGGTCGGCACCCTTGTCGGCGGGGCCAAGCGGCTGCGTCGCCATCTTGGTGGCGAGGGCAGGGTCGGCGCGATAGGTGGCGAGGGAGCGCTGTAGCAGGGTCTCCAAGGCCTTGATCTCATGGGCGTCGGCGGCACGTGCTACGCAGAGTCGGAAGGCCAACTGGAGTCGTCCAAGGGTATCGGCTGGACCTTCCTTCAGTAAGCGACGCGCCATGCCCTGGCTGGCTTCCACGAAGACTGGGTCGTTCAAGGTCACAAAGGCCTGCAGGGGCGTATTGGAGCGATCGCGGCGAAGCGTACAGGTCTCACGGTTCGGGGCGTCGAAAGTGGTGAAGCTCGGGTAGGGGCTATTTCGGCGCGTATCGGTATACACACTCCGCCGATGGGCATCCTCGCCTGCACTGGTAGTCCAGTCGTTGCTGCCACCGAAGGCTGCACTCAGGCCAGAGGCCGGCCGGATCGGTCGCACCGGTGCACCGTACATCTTGTTGCTAAGTAGCCCAGCGACGGCCAGGGCTTGGTCGCGAAGTAGTTCACCCGACGGGCGGAAGCGCGGTCCGCGGGCCAGCAGGCGATTGTCGGGGTCGCGTTCGTTGATTGTGGGGTTGCTGGCGGAGGACTGGCGATAGGCACGACTCGTGAACATCAGGCGGAGCATGTGCTTGGTATCCCAGCCGCTACGGACGTATTCACCGGCGAGCCAATCGAGGAGCTCAGGGTGCACGGGAAGGTCACCTTGGCTGCCGAATTCTTCGCTGCTACGGACGATACCGACGCCGAAGACCGTTTCCCAGAGCCGGTTTACTTGGACGCGAGCGGTGAGTGGATTCTTTGGGCTGACTAGCCATTCGGCGAAGCCGAGGCGATCGAGCGACGCTTTGGTGGGTGCCGTATGCCAGGCTACGGGGACGCCGGCCGTGACTTCGTCTCCGAGGGCCTGCCAATTGCCTCTCAATTGTACGAAGGTTTTGCGCTGCTTGGCCGTGGGCAGTTCCTGCATGACTGGCACAGTGGGCGGCTTTAACTCAGCGAGTTGCTTCCGGAGTTGGGCGGCTGACTCACGTTCAGTCTTCGATTCGGGGGCGACATTACGGACGTAGTAGTCCTGCAACTGTTTGACCTGAGCCGTGGTACGTTTGTCCTTCGGCGCGGCGAATAGGGCGGCTACTTTCTTTTCAGGAATGGCAGCCTTGGTGTTCAACCAAGCGTCGAAGCCCGTCAGCCAGGCTGGTTTGGTTTGGGCTAAAACAGCGTCCGCCTGGGTCAGGCGTTGTTGTAGCGCATCGCGGGTAACCTTCTGTTCGCTTGGGATGACTTCCATGGTCGGGCGCTCGTCGGCCTTATCCGAGTCGGCGGACTGATTAAAGAGGGCGTAGGAGCGGAAGTATTCGGTGATCGTGATCGGGTCGTATTTATGGGTGTGGCATTGGGCGCAGGCCATCGTTGTCCCCATCCAGACGGCGTAGGTCGTATTGACGCGGTCGATGACAGCGGCGGTCCGGAACTCTTCATCGCTCGTTCCGCCTTCGTTCTGCGTCATGGTGTTACGGTGGAAGGCCGTGGCAATTAATTGGTCCTGCGTCGGGGTTGGCAGGAGGTCTCCCGCGAGTTGCTCGACGGAGAAACGGTCGAAGCGTTGGTTGGAGTTGAAGGCACGGATGACCCAGTCGCGATAGGGCCAGATGGAGCGTCCCGGGTCGCTGGGGTAGCCGGCACTGTCGGCGTAGCGCGCCATGTCGAGCCAGCCGCGGGCCCAGTGTTCACCAAAGGTCGGTTGTGCTAGGTAATAGTCGACGAGCTCGGTTGGGGTCGCTTGCGCGAAGCGGGTGAGCTCGGCCGGCGTCGGTGGTAGGCCGGTGAGGTCGAGCGCGGTGCGGCGAATTAAAAGGCTGCGGTCGGCTGGGGGTGAGAAGCTGAGTTTCTCTTTCTTCAGTCGTTCGAATAAGAACGCGTCAATCGGGTTGGCTTCACCGTTGGTCGGAACCTTCACCGCCACCACGGGCTCATAGGACCAATGCTTTCCCCAGCGGGCCCCTTGGCGAATCCAGGTCTTCAACAACGCCACCTGTTCCGGGCTGATGACCTTGTGCTGCTTGGGAGGTGGCATCACTTCTTCCGGGTCCTTGGATTCAATCCGCTGGATGAGAGAACTGAGCTCGGGCTTGCCGGGGACGATGGCGATATCGCCCTTGCGGTCGACTTTGGCGGAAGCCTCATCGTCGAGACGTAGCTTCGCCTTTCGGGCCTTGTCGTCGGGGCCGTGACACGCGATGCAGTTTTCGGAAAGGATCGGGCGAATCTGGCGGCTGAAGCTGATGGGGTCTTCTGCCTTGGCCAAGGGGAGCACCAGAAGGGCGAGGATGGCAGGACGCAGGCGCATAAGGGGGTAGATGGGGTTTGCCTAGGTTTAGTTCCGCCCGGCTTTCTGCAAATCCATTCCGCCCGGCTATCCGGCTTGTCGAGGGCGTTCATGTGCACTAAATGAAAGACCCCATGCGCCTCCCCACGCTTTGCCTATCGCTTTTATTCGCTTTTGCGGGGGGCCTGCCCGCCGCGGAGGCCCCGACGGTCCCGAAGGCCCCCGATGGCTTGGTGGTACTGACTTTTGATGATTCCGTGGCCAGTCATGCGACCTTCGTGGCTCCGCTCTTAAAGAAGCATGGTTTCGGGGCGACTTTCTATATCACCGAAGGCTTTGAGTTCTTGAAGGATAAGGAGCACTACCTGACTTGGGAGCAGATCAAGGCGCTGCATGTCGCGGGGTTCGAGATTGGCAACCACACCAAGGCGCATAAGGCCGTGAGTGGACAGAAGCCGGCGGACATTGCGGCTGACCTCGAGCACATCGAGAAGCGCTGCATCGAAAATGGTATTCCCGTGCCGACCACTTTCTCCTACCCGGGCTACGCGACTAGCCCGGCCGCAACTGAAGTCCTGCGCGCGCGTGGTTACCTCCTGGCCCGGGCCGGTGGTGCGCGCGTCTTTGATCCAGCGAAAGATGATCCGCTGACCTTGCCGCAGGCCTTCGATAGTAAGCCCGACAGCACCATGGAGCAGTTCAAGACCGCCATCGCCCAAGCGCGCGACGGCAAGATTGCTGTACTCACTTTCCATGGTGTACCCGACATTCAGCACCCTTGGGTTAATACGGACCCGGTGAAGTTCGAAGCTTACATGCAGGCGCTTAAGGAGTCGGGTTGTAAGGTCGTAGCGTTGCGTGATCTCGCCCGCTACTTGCCGCCCGCGAAAAAGTAGCCTTCGTTTATTAGCGCGGCGTGGCGGTGGCCGCGGCGGCTGGGATCAACTGGAGGGCGTCGACGATGACGAATCCCTCGGTGCCCGCATTGCTGAGCGTGAGCGTGTAGTCGACGCCTTTGCGGAGCCGCACCTGGCCAACGGTACGGAACGCCTCACCAGCCGGCAAGGGGACGCTCTGGTCGACGGTAATCCGCTGCTCCTGTCCATCGCCCGCGATTATAATCGGTAGCCGCTTGGTACGCGTCTCGTGGGCGGAATAGGCCATGCGGAGCGCAAACTCACCATCAGCCGGGCCCTTGAAGCGGAAGGTCGCCCGGGACTTACCATCCGAACGTTGCTCGTCATGGACGTAGCCCGTGCCGATATAGGGTTTGAAATTG
>CAIYAN010000089.1 GCA_903924185.1 uncultured Opitutia bacterium
CGCGTCTCCGAGATTGCCATCCAGTTTAAGCAACCGGAGTCCGGCCTCTTCGCCGGCGATGTCCGCTACGACCTCGCGCCCAACCGCTTGGTTATCCAGATTCAGCCCGACGAAGGCACGACCCTCGTCCTTAATTCGAAGGTGCCAGGCCTCGAGCCCCGCACGCAGCCGGTTCGCCTGAGCTTCCGTTACGCGACGACCTACGGTTCAAACACGCCCGAGGCCTACGAGCGCCTCATCCTCGACGGTATCGTCGGTGACCGTACGCTCTTCATCCGCGGCGACGAAACCGAAGCCTCCTGGCGTCTCTTCACGCCCTTGCTCAAGAGCTGGCAGCAGCAGGGCCGCGAGGGCATGGAGGCTTACGCTTCTGGCTCTTGGGGTCCCGCGGGCGCCGATGCGCTTCTCGCCGCGCATGGTCACGCGTGGCGTAACGCTGGTCGCTAAGCCCCATGTCTCACCCCATCCTTGACGCGCTCCCGGGTTTTCCGATGAAGATTTCGGCAGCTCTGCCGGCGCTCGATAAGGCGTGGGCGGAGGAAGGCGAAGACGCCACGCGCGCTTCGCAGATGAACGTCATTTTGATGTTCGGTGCAAACGTCACGCCCGAGGACGCTTCTGCACGTTTTGATGAAGCCATCCGCTTCGCCCAGCGCTATCCTTGCCGCTTGGTCGTATTGGCTGCCCGCCCCACCGCCGAGGCGATGGTTGCACTCGAGGCCAAGGTAAACGTCCTGTGCTTCTTTGATCCCTCCCGTCGTGGTAAGCGTTGCTGCGAGGCCCTCATGCTCGCCTATGGAGCACCGACGGCGGAGCTCGAATCGCTCGTCTCCACCTGGCTGGAAGGCGACCTCCCGACGAATCTCTGGGCACATGGCGTGACTGCGGAGGAATTTCGACCCTGGCTCAATTGGGCCTCTCGCTGTCGCCGCGTTGTCGCGGACCGTTCAATTGTCGGCGAGGCCTTCTTCGCCTTGCCGTTCAAGAACCCCCTTTCCATTCGCGACCTCTCCGTCGCGCGTTGCCTACCGGTGCGCCAAGCGCTCGGACAGTACCTCGCCGCGCATGCCCCGACGGACCTCGTCCGCGGCCTCCAGTCCGTCACGATTTCCCATGGCCCGAGTTTGAGCGGTGAAGCCGCTGGTCTCCTGGCTTGGATGAAAGGTTGCCTCACGCACTGCGCGGGCCTGACCCGGGCGCATCTCGGGGCTGAGTTTAAACTCTCCGCAAAGGTGCCTGCGGGCGACAACCTCGACGCCGAGTGGGTCTACGCGGATGGCTCGCGTTTCTCGTGGGAGCATGCCGATCAGGGCACGCGTGCGATCATCACCTTCACGCGCAGCCGTCAGCCCGCGCCGGTCACGCAACGCGTTGCTTTTATGGGTGCCGCCGAAGCGCTGTCCGAAGCGGTGTTCTTCTGATTAGCGGATGGTGGATAGCGGTTGGCGCTTGGGAAGGCAAAGAACAGAGTGCTGAGTCGATGGGAGGCAAAGGGTGGCCTGCGCTCGTAGGCATCGGGTAGGGTTGGCACTGCGTGCCAACCTAGCTGTTCGCCATTCGGCGAACTCAGGGTGGGGCAAGGCTTTGCCTTGCACTCC
>CAIYAN010000090.1 GCA_903924185.1 uncultured Opitutia bacterium
CGGCGTAATAGAGGCCCGTGGGTCGGCCGGCATATTCCACCAACATGTCCGCGTAGGCTTTCTGAAAAGCCGAATCACGCCGGGCCTCAGCGTAGGCCTTGGTTAAGTCGAGCAAAGGCGTCATTAATGTCTCAGGGACATACATGCCGCCGAACTGGCCGAAACGGCCATGGACGTCGGGAACCTGAAAGCGAGGCTCGGTGGTCGGGATAAGGCTGGAGGCCGACATAAAGTGTCCTCCGATAAAGCGAGAAGCTCTCGGAAGGGCAAGCGACAAGGTCACATCGCTGGACTTGCCCTACTCGACTATCCCGACCATTAGGAAGGTATGCGTGGCCTTTGCCTCCTCTTGCTGACTCTCTGGGCGCCACTGTCGATGGCGGACTCGACATTCGCCCACACCCAAGAAATCAGCGTGGAAGAGGCTCGTGCTCAGTTTACGACCACCCGAGTCATCGTGACCGGAGTCGTCGAAGGCGTCACGGAATTCCTGCCCGTTTCCTCGACGGGCCACATGATTATCAGTGACCGCTTGCTGGGCGTGGATGATAACGAACACAAATTCGTGCGGGGCGTGGTCGATCGCAAAGGTCGCCCCATCCACCTGGACCGTGTTGCCGATGACTACATCGTCATCATCCAGTTTGGAGCCATCCTCGCCGTGCTCGTCGTCTTCTTCGCTCGACTGCGTCAACTCGTCGTCGGGCTAGTCCGACTCGAACGCCCTGCCCTAGCCCTCACGCAGTCTATCGCGATTGCCTTCCTACCTGCCGCCGTGCTCGGCTTCCTCCTCAAGGACTACATTCCCTTTAGCATCGAGATTGTCGCGCTGGCACTCATCGGGGGCGGGGTCGTGATTCTGTTCGCCGAACGCCACCTACCGAAGCACGCGGTGCAACCGGACGAAGTCCTGCACCTCAGCTGGAAACAGTCCCTAACGATTGGCCTCTGCCAATGCGTCGCCCTGATCCCCGGCACGAGCCGTTCGCTGGCGACAATCCTCGGCGGCCGCTGGGCGGGCCTCTCCGCCGCGGCGGCGACTGAGTTCTCGTTCTTGGTTGGGTTGGCCATCCTTTCCGCTGCATCGCTCTATAAGCTCTACGCCCTTGGTCCGGCCGTTAGCCAAGTCTACCCTTTAGGCAGTGCCGGCCTCGGCCTGATCATTGCGGCCGTGTCCGCCTTCCTCTCAGTCAAATGGATGGTGGGCTTCATCATGCGTCGCGGCATGGGCCCGTTCGCTTGGTATCGTATCGCCCTCGGTTCTGCCATCCTGGCTTGGGCTATTGCGACGTAAGGGACGAAGACTGCACAAATGCCCCCGCCTCAAGGCCTTGCGGGTGTGGCCAGTGGGCAACCTACCAAAGTTATTCCCAGCAGGGGTCCACCGCTTAACCCTTTGGGCAAAAGGGGTTTGACTCCCTTATTCATAGGTTATTCATAGAGGAAACCAACCCATCTGATGTTCAAGCGCTTCCCCGGGCTATTCACGCAAGCCATCGGCATCGACCTCGGTACCGCCAACACGCTCGTCTTCCTTAAGGACCGCGGCGTCGTTCTCCGCGAACCTTCCGTCGTGGCCATCCGTACGAGCACGCGCAAGCCCATCGCTGTCGGCAACGAAGCCAAGATGATGCTGGGACGGACACCGGGCGACATTCAAGCCCTCCGCCCGATGAAGGACGGTGTTATCGCCGACTTCGAAATCAGCGAGCACATGCTCCGCTACTTCATCGGTAAGGTCGCCCGTAAGTCTTTCTTAACTAACCTCACCGTCGTCGTCGCCGTGCCTTATGGCATCACCGCCGTTGAACGCCGTGCCGTCATGGACTCCGCCTACCGCGCGGGGGCCGATGATGTCATCACCATTCCAGAGCCGGTGGCTTCCGCTATCGGTGTCGGCCTCCCAGTCGAAGAACCGACCGGCTCCATGATCGTCGATATTGGTGGCGGTACGACCGAAGTCGCCGTCATCTCCCTCGGAGGCATTGTCCACGCCCGCTCCATTCGCGTGGGGGGCGACGAGTTCGACCTTTCCATCACCAAGTATATCCGTTCGTCGTATAATCTGATTATCGGCGAACGCACCGCGGAAGAGATTAAGATCAAGATTGGTTCCGCCTACGCCCTTGAGCAGGAATTGACCTATGAAGTGCGTGGTCGCGACGCGGTGACGGGCTTGCCCCGCTCCCTCCACCTGACCTCGCAGGAAGTCCGCGAGGCCATGGCCGACAACGTGAACCAGATCATCGAAGCCGTGAAGAGTTCGCTCGAGCGTATCCCCCCCGAACTCTCGGCCGACCTCGTCGACCGTGGCATCGTCATCGCGGGTGGCGGCGCCCTCATCCGCCGCATTGACCGCGCCCTCTCCGAAGCCACCGGCCTCCCGGTGATTGTCGCCGAGGACCCTTTGTGTGCCGTTGTCAATGGCACCGGCAAAATCCTCGCCAACGCCTCCCGCTGGAGCGGCCGAGAGTAATTCCTGCGGGCTAACCCGCCATGGATAATAACCGCCAAGGAGCCAAAGCGTCCTACGTCGCCCTAGTTTTCTTCACGGGGCTATGGTTGATTTTGCCTAGCGCCGTCCGTCGCTTCAACCGCGAAGCCTTCGCCGAATTCCAGGCCCCGGCCTTACACCTGGTCGGTAAGGGGCGGGACCTCGCTCGTTACTGGGAACTCCAAAGCCGCTCCCCGGAAGAACTCGTTGCCGCGGCCCGGGACCTCGCTCGCATCAACGCAGCGTTGGAACTGAAGATTCATTCCTTAGACGACGCCCGCAAAGAGAACACCCGTCTCCGCGAGATGCTGCGCTACCCGCAGTCGACCGAATTCGTCACGGTTGTCGCACGGGTTTCCGTCCGCGAAACTTCTTCCTGGTGGCAACGCATCATCATTCGCAAAGGCCGCAGCGATGGCGTCCGCCCCGGCTGCCCCGTGGTCTTCGGTGACCGCGTCATCGGCCGCGTGAGCGTCGTCCACTTGACCACCAGCGAGGTGGACCTCGTCACCAGCCCGGGCTTCCGCTGTACCGCTTTTCTGGAAGGCGACGATCAATCCCGCATCGTCCACGTCAGTGGTCGTGCCGGCCTAGCGCTCTCCGCCCCTCGCGCCATGGTCTCCATCATCCCGCTCGATTACAATCCACCGGCCGGCCAGATCGCGAAGGTTATGACCACGGGTCTGGGCGGGGTCTTCCCCTCCGGCCTCACGTTGGGTACGCTGGAAGCAGGCGTCCAGACGACTTCCGAAAAGCACATGCAGACGGGCGCCCTCACCCCCGCCAAAGAACTGAGCTTCATTCAAGAAGTGTCGGTGCTGATTCCAAAATACCCCACGGCGGGTGAAATTCTCCTCACCCCGGCCGATGCCGGCAAACCGGAAGAATTCCGATGAGCCTAAGCTGGGCCTGGCTTTTCCTGCTACTGGCGACCTTCCCTTGGTTGCTCGGTGTCGACCTGCTCTCGGACTCAGTGGCCACCTCGGGTGTCTGCCTCTTCATCTCCGGCGCAGCCATCATTGCGCCCTGCCGGCGTCTCCGTCGCTGGCAAGCGGTGCTCTTTTCCGGGTGCGTCGGCTTCCTCTTCGAATCCCTGCGGCCCATCCCCGATGGATCGCTTGCACTCCTCTTGGTCTTAGCCGCCATCTACTTGACCTCCCACCGCGACGAGATTCGTGATATGCCAAAGATGTTTTGGGCAGCCGTCCTCGTGAATGGCTTAGCCTGCACGACTTGGTTCATCGCCGCCGGCCTGGCCCATCTGAAAGAGGTCCCGCTGCTCTCGATGCACTTCCTCGGTCAGTGGTTATTGCATCTGCTACTCGCAACCATCCTCGCGGTATTGCTGCTGGTGCCACTGGCCCTGGTCCAGAACTTCGCCATGGATAAGATCGGCGTCCCGCAGCCCGACGAAGCCGCATGAAGGACGTCGACGGCCAGAACCCCTCCGCCCCTTCGGACCGCATTTCCCCCTGGCGGCTGAACGCGATTTTCTTCTTTTTCTGCGCTGGCTTCGTCTACGTTGCCGTGGGCCTAAGCTATCGTCAACTAGTCCAAAACGTAGAGCTTATTAAAGACTCGGTGGCCCAAAGCCAGCGGGTCGTCATTCTACCGCCGTCGCGCGGTAAGATTTTTGACCGTAACGGGTACGTCCTCGTCGACAACCGTGTCCGCTGGAGTGTGAAAGCAGACTTACTCGCGCTCCAACCTGAGTTCCGGAAGGAATACCTCTCCCTCCTCAAAAAGGAAAAGGACCGCTTTCCCGACCGCCGACCCGACTACGACCAACTCCAGCAGACCGCGCGCCTCAACGTGCTTAACGCTTGGCTGACTAAAATCTGGTTTGTCATCGACTCGACGAATCAAAAAGCGGCGAAAGGTACTCCCAAGGTTAAGTCGACCCCCGACCTGCATCCGGAAGAACGCATGGTGCATCCGGATGCCCTCCGCAAGCACCTGAGCGAACGCCGCGCCCTGCTGTTCCCGCTGATTCTCGACCTCGCTTTTCCAAACTCGGGCCACACCGTCACCCCAGAGGAAGGCAATCGATCCGTCGCGCGCTTCATCGAGCAATTCCCGGTCCAGGGGCCCATTACCCTCGAAGCCGACATGGTGCGCTCCTACCCGAATGGCAAGTTAGCCTCCCACGTCTTAGGTTACGTACGCGACACCGACATCCTGAAAAGCAAACTGGATGACGCGGTCGTCGATGAATTCTTCAAGCTACAGAAAATAGGCCACGTCGGCAAGAAAGGTGCCGATGGGATCGAGGCGACCTACAACGAAGTCCTTTCCGGGTACAGCGGCTGGGAACTCTGGACCAAGACCTCGTCGGGCTATAACAAAGACCTGCTCCGTTTCGAACCTCCGAAACAAGGAGCGGACGTGGCCCTCTCTCTGGATACCAAGATCCAGAAATCCGCCGAAGAGGCCTTGGCCAAAATTGTGGACTCCCAAGGCAAGCCCTTGCCGGCGGCTGCCGTCATGCTCGACGTCAACACGGGCGAGATCTTGGCCTTGGCCAGCCAGCCGTCCTTCGACCCCAATGAAATGGCGGACCGCGTCACGCAGGCCTACTTTGACCAAGTGAACGCAGAGGGCGGCTGGCTGAACCGCGCGACCCAGGGGCTTTACGCCCCTGGCTCAACCTTCAAGTTAATCACCGCAACGGCCGGCATGCGTGCCGGCAAAATAGACTGGGACGATATCTTGGACTGTGGTCCCAGCTATATGGTCGGAGGGCGCGCCTTCCCCGAACATGACCCGGTCGGCTACGGTCAAGTCGATCTCGAGAAGATGCTCGCCGTCTCCTGTAACGTCTGGAACTACCAGGTCGGCTTACGGACTGGACCCGAAAATCTGGCTAAGGAAGCCCGCCGCTTTGGGCTCGACGCTCCCCTACTGCAAAAGCCGGTTGAGCACGACAATAACTCCAAGACCGAGCTCCCGAATCCGGCTACCCGCATGGTCGTCCCCGACCGCGCCTACAAGCAGCGGATTGCGGGTGAACCTTGGACGGATGGCGACACGGCCAACACTTCCATCGGGCAAGGCTACCTGCTCACAACCCCACTCCATATGGCATGCTTAATTGCTTCGATTGCCCGGGGTGAGACCCGGACGACTCCGAGCATCATCCATGACCCGGGCCGCGATGGGCGCCATCTCGGCGCCGAAGCCATTGGGCTGAATACCCAGCAACTCAACGCTCTCCGCGAAGGCATGCTACGCTGCGTCGAGGAAGGGACCGCCAAGAGCGTGCGCATTCCCGGCCTGCCCTACGCCGCTAAGACCGGCACTTCCGAATACTTCAAGAAAGGTGAAAAGGCTCACCTAGCGTGGATTATCGGTTACGCCCCCGCGGACAATCCCGTGGTGGCCTTCTGTGTGCTGGTGGAAGGGCAACTCGATACCAGCACCTGGGGCGGCAAGACGGCTGGCCCCGTCGCTCGCGACATGATCCTCGCTTGGCAGACCGCGGCCGACAAGAAAGATAAATAGGCCCTAGCGAATGTAGACCAGCGTTCCGACCGAAACGCGGTCAAAGAGCGCAATGACATCGGCATCCGATAGTAGCACGCAGCCATGGCTATTGGGTGTGCCCAACTGGGCGTGCTGATTCGTGCCATGGACGTAGACGTAGCGTTGCTTAGTGTCGACGACCTGCCCCGCGGCATTAGCACCGGCGTTATGTCCGGGCTCGAGGCCAGCCAACCAAAGAATCCGCGACGTAATGAGGTTATCCTCGGCCGACGGCCAGTCAGACCAGAGTTTTCCCGTCGGTTGGCGGGCCTTAAAAACCATACCCGCGGGAGCGCCGGCCCCGATCTTCTCGGAAACCTGATGTAGGCCGGTAGGGGTCTGCTGGGAATCTTGGAGACAGCCACGGCCTGCTCGCGCCGTGCTGATGGTATAGGAATCGCACCCCGCACCATAAAAATGCCAGAGTTTTTGCTGGTCAACCGACACCAGAAGGCAATCTTCCGACATGGATACACCCAACGCCTGGAGGCGTTCGGCGAACTCTTTTTTCAAAACCAAGGATAACTCAGAACATGGCATATCGAATTGGCATCGTGGGCGTGACCGGCGCGGTCGGTCAAGAACTGCTGGCGTTGATGGCCAAGCGAAAGTTCCCGGTAACCGAACTCCGCCCCCTCGCTTCGGCCCGTTCGGCTGGGTCTAAGGTCAGCTATGGCGGTCAGGATTGGACCGTCCAGGAGGCCAAGCCAGAGGCCTTTGAAGGCCTAGATTTCGTTATCTTCAGCGCCGGCGGCTCGGTTTCCCTCGCCCTGGCCCCGGAAGCGGTCAAGCGCGGGGTCATCGTCATCGATAATAGCTCGGCCTTCCGCATGGACCCGACGGTTCCCCTCGTGGTCCCGGAGATCAACGCCCATGCCCTGGATAACCACCAAGGCATCATCGCGAACCCTAACTGCTCTACAGCCATCGCTTTGATGGGTCTCTTCCCCCTGCACCAAGCCTTCGGCCTGAAGCGCTTCTTCGCTTCGACCTACCAAGCCGTCTCCGGTACCGGTGCCGAGGCCATGCGCGAACTCGATACGCAAGTCCGGGCGTGGGTTAAGGGGGAAGCCTCGCCGCCCAAAGTCTACCCGCACACCATCGCCTTCAACCTCATCCCCCAGGTCGACTCCTTCCAAGAGGATGGCTACACCAAGGAAGAAATGAAGATGCTGCACGAGGGCCGTAAGATCATGGGCCTGCCCGACCTTAAGGTAACGACGACCTGCGTCCGCGTCCCTGTCTTCCGCGCGCACTCGATTGCGATCAGCGCCGAGTTCGAACGGCCGGTCGACCTCGCGGTCGCCCGCGCGGCGATTGCCGCCTTTCCTGGCGCCGAAGTCTGCGACGAACCCGCGAAAAAGGTTTACCCTATGCCGCTGGATTATGCCGGTAAGGAAAAGTGCGGCGTAGGTCGCCTGC
Organism: uncultured Opitutia bacterium; assembly: GCA_903924185.1. Classification (GTDB taxonomy): domain Bacteria; phylum Verrucomicrobiota; class Verrucomicrobiia; order Opitutales; family UBA953; genus UBA953. The sequence continues at coordinate 7,439 of CAIYAN010000090.1, forward strand.
GTAAGGACACGCTCTTCGACAATGGCCTATCCCTCTGGGTCAGCGGCGACCAGCTCTGGAAAGGCGCGGCGCTCAACGCCATCCAGATCGCCGAAGCCCTCCACGCCCGCGGCCGGCTGGCCCGCCGCTAAGCCATGGCTCGGTCCAATGATCGAGCGCCCCGCCACGCGGACCTCAATAAGCCCATCCGGCAACTGGATGAGACGGATATCCCTGCCCTGCTCGCGCTGCATAAGGACCCGCTCATCCTCGTCCTCGATGGCGTCCAAGACCCGCATAACCTCGGGGCTTGCCTCCGGACCGCCGATTGCGCGGGCTGTGCCTTTGTCGTCACGACCCGCAAGAACTCTTCACCGGTCAACGATACGGTCCGCAAGGTCGCCGTCGGTGCGGCTGAGCACATGCCCATCGTCCAGGCCCACAACCTCCGCAATGCCTTGGTAAAACTCAAGGAAGGCGGCGTCTGGATCGCCGGCACCAGCGACCACAAGACGAGCCAATCCCTCTTTACGGCTAAACTGACCGGACCGCTTGCACTTGTCATGGGCGCCGAGGGCGACGGCATCCGTCACCTGACAGCCGAAACCTGTGATTTCTTGGTGCGCATCCCAATGCTGGGCTCCGTGCCTTGCCTCAACGTGTCCGTCTCTGCGGGTGTTTGCCTCTTTGAGGCCGTCCGCCAGCGCGGTCACCGCTAAGGGCTATTTATCCTTTACCCACGGCAGGCAAAGCCCTTTGCTGGCAGTCGTTCAAGGGCCGGATAGCTCAATGGTAGAGCAGTTGACTTTTAATCAATTGGTTCCGGGTTCGAGTCCCGGTCCGGCCACTTTGAACACCGCTTGACGGTCAGGCCCCTTGGCCTGTTTTCGTGCTTGAAAAAATCCCGCTAGTCCGCACTCCTTCACGTTCCGCTGTCTGGCCGGATAGCTCAATGGTAGAGCAGTTGACTCTTAATCAATTGGTTCGGGGTTCAAGTCCCCGTCCGGCCACCAGCGGTTTTTAATTTCCGGGTTCCGACCTTCTTCCGAAGGTAGCGGATGGCCATATAGGCCGAATGACAGGCGCGGCAGTAGCTGTGGTAAGCCTTCGACGCCTTTATCCAATGGAAGTGCCCTAAGGGGAAGGCTTGCTCGCATTGGGAGCAGGTCCGGAGACGCACGAGGCTAGACTTCCGCCGTTCCCGTTCTTTCGTCAGGAAAATAAGGCTGAGGCAATCCGTACAAAAGGGATGGCCTTCGCCGTCTTCCCCCACGGGGTAGAAACTGAGGGTCGGTTTAGTTTGGCGGCAACGGCCGCAACTCTTGGAGACAGTATTTTTCATGACTCCATAAATATGAAAAGCCCAGACCCCGGCAGGCAACGGTGCGACCGTAGGGTTGATGGCCTATCAATAATATCAGTTTCACTCTACCGTCACCGATTTTGCCAGGTTACGCGGCTGGTCAATCGAACAGCCACGCAGGCGGGCCACGTGATAGGCCAAGAGCTGCAAAGCCACGGCCGCAGGGATCGTCGCGACCAAGGGATCACAGTCTGGAATGACGATGCGGTCATCGGCAATGGTGTCCGCGGACTGACCCGCCGTCACGACCGCAATGATCCGCGCCCCGCGGGCTTTGCATTCCTCCGCGTTACTCCAGACTTTATCCAACTGCGGCGAGCGATTCGCTAGCACGACGACGGGAGTCCCTGGGGTGAGCAAAGCAATGGGGCCATGTTTCATCTCGGCCGCATGATAGCCCTCGGCGTGAACATAAGAGATTTCTTTGAGTTTCAAGGCGCCTTCCAGGGCGACCGGGTGCATCGGACCACGACCTAAAAAGAAAGCGTGCTCGGCGGCGGCCATCCGGGCGGCCACTGCAGCGATGGCTTCGTTCTGGGCCAAGACCTGCTCGATGAGCTCCGGCAAACGCGCCAGTTCCGCGACCAGCGCCCTACCCCGCTCCAAGGAAAGGCGCCGCCCACGGCCTAACCGCAGGGCCATCAGCAAAAGAACCGCCACCTGACCAGTGAAAGCCTTCGTCGAGGCCACCGAGATTTCGGGACCAGCATGAATGAAGACGCCTTGCCCGGTTTCGCGGGCGATGGTCGACCCCACGACGTTGACAAGCCCGAGGACCAGGGCCCCTTTAGCCTTA
>CAIYAN010000091.1 GCA_903924185.1 uncultured Opitutia bacterium
ATCCTCGTCCAACGTGCGGCCACCGTGTTCGCCCCGGCGGCGGGAATCCAAGGCGAGAAGGTACAGACGAATTGGGCCGTTGCGGCGTTCTACCTCGGCCTAACCTTCGGGGACCTCGCGAGCGGCATCGCTAGCCAGCTATTAAAGTCGCGCAAGAAGGTCGTCGCCGCCTTCCTTGTATTCAGCCTGCTTTGCGTTGGCGTCTACCTCTATGGTGCGGATGGTTGGACGACCACGGGCTACTACCGGCTCATCTTCCTGATGGGCTTTGGCATGGGCTATTGGGCGCTCTTCGTCACTATCGCGGCAGAGCAGTTTGGGACGAACTTGCGTGCCACCGTGGCGACGACTGTCCCGAACTTCGCGCGTGGGTCGCTCGTCTTGCTCACCTTCTGTTTTACGATGCTCATCGGCACGAAGGAGGTTCCGAACTACGCCCCCTCGACCGCGGGCTTAATCTTGGGCGTCGGCTGCTTCAGCGCCGCCTTCTTGGCGCTCTGGAAGATGGAAGAGACCTACGGTAAGGACCTCGACTACCAGGAGCAGAAGTAGCGCTTACTTAGCCGCTGGCGCCGGCCGGTCAGCCACGCAGCGGAAGCCGGCGTGGTTGGTTGAGGTCAGCGTATCAAGGCCTTGGCGGGACGTGGCGCGGTAGCGGAAGCAGTAGCCCTCGTCGCAGAGCCAGGAGCCACCCCGGATGACGTGCTGGCCGAAGCCAGTCTGCTCGGGGTCGAAGCCGATGGTAGGGCCCAGCGGGTTGACGGCGGGCGAGACTTTATAGAAGTCGGGGTGATACCAGTCCTCGCACATTTCCCAGACGTTACCGGCCACGTCGTAGAGGCCATAGCCGTTCGGCGGGAAGCTGGCGACGGGCGCGACGCTCTTGAAGCCATCGACGCCGGTGTCGTTGGCGGGGAACGTACCCTGCCAGTGGTTGCACTGGTATTTCCCGTTGGGACGCTCCTCTTTGCCCCAGGCGTACGGCATATCTTTCAGCCCGCCGCGCGCCGCGAATTCCCATTCAGCTTCGGTGGGCAGGCGCTTACCAGCCCAAGTCGCGAACGCATGCACGTCTTTCCAAGTAAGGCAGAGGACGGGATAGTTCATGCGCTGCTCAATCGTTGAGCCCGGGCCTTCGGGTGTGCGCCAAGTCGCTGCGGCCGTAAACTTCCACCAAGGCAGGTTACCGCTCGTGCCGCATTGGAAGGGGTCGACGCCTTGGACGCGCTTAAAGATCAGCGAACCTCCTTTGAGGTACTCGGCTGGGGCGTTGGGAAATTCTTGAGCACTGAGGTCTTTTTCCGCGTCGGTGACATAGCCTGTGGCTTGGACAAAGGCCGCAAACTGCGTGTTGGTTACCTCAGTCTCATCCATCCAGAAGCCCTTGACCTGTACATTATGGGCCGGTCCCTCTTCCTTGTGTTTGTCGTCGACATTGACGTTGCCCATCCGGAACTCCCCGCCCGGGATCCAGACCATCTTACTGACATTGGCTGGATCGACGGCGGGTGTACGGCTCATCCAGTAGAAGAGGCCGACGGGCAATACCATGAAGAGGGCGGTGACCACGACGATCGTACTGCGGGCCCGGGAGGCGGGGCTGTCGGCTGCTTCGTTGGTTTCCATGGGGGTGGGTAGGGGAGGGATAACCGCTGTTTTGGCACGGTCGACCCTTTCTTATTTTGCGGCGCCCCGAGGATATCGCCTCGCCCTGGGACGCACCGGGGCATTAGACCAAAGTCCTCATGAGTTCGTCCCAAGAAGAAGCCCTCCAGATCTTCCGTGACTCCCGTGCCCTCCTGACGGGACATTTCGTTCTACGCTCCGGCTTGCATAGCGGCCACTTCTTCCAGTGCGCCCAGGTCTGCCAGTACATGGACAAGGTCACTCGACTCATCGAACTGCTCCGCCCTAAACTGGCCGCGTACCCTTGCGATGTCGTCCTGGCTCCGGCCATGGGTGGCTTGGTCGTCGGGCAGGAGCTTGCCCGCCAGCTGGGCGTCCGCTTTATCTTTGTGGAGAAGGAGAACGACCGCTTAGTCCTCCGCCGTAACTTCACCTTCCGCCCCGGCGAGCGGGTCTTGATTGCCGAGGACGTCGTCACCCGTGGCGGGCGCGTGCAGGAATGCTTGGACATCGTCGCGCAGCAAGGGGCGACGACGGTCGCCGCGACGAGCCTCGTCGACCGGTCCGGCGGTCAGACTAAGTTCACGGTGCCTTTCATCGCTTTAATGGAACTGACCTTCCCGACCTACCCGGCCGATCAGGTACCAGCAGATTTAGCGAAGATTCCGGCCAGCAAGCCGGGCTCGTAAGCGGCTGGAGGGGGTTACTAGGGGGTTAAACCGCCCGCAAACGAGTCAGGAACGCCTTGTGCCTTGCACCCGGCGGGGCTCTTCCCTACGCCAACTCCTAACTTTCCATGGATCGCAAAAATCTCTTTTTAGGTCTCGGCTGCGTCTCGCTGGCCCTGTTTCTGTACATCCTCAATGCCCCGAAGCCTACCCCGGTCGTCCCAGGTGCTCCGAAGGTGGTCGAGAGCGGTTCAGCTACCCCCGGGAAGGCCTTGGCGGCGGTTCCTGCTGCCCCCTCGGTCGGTGCCGCCGGTGGCATCGCCATCAATCCAGCCGACGCCAAGCGGGTCACGCTCGAGAACGGTTTCGTCAAGGTCACCTTCACCTCTCGGGGTGGCGCGATTGAGAAGGTTGAGCTCCTCAAGCAGTTCGCCGATACCGAGCGAAAGGCGAACGTTGTCTTTAACGATAAGAACGCCGAGGCCGCCCTCGCCCTAGGCGTGCGCAATGTGCTGACCAATAAGGTCGAGCCAGTCTATTCTGAGTTTGTTGCGAGCGTCGACGAGAAGGCCCGCGCAGTCAACTTTACTGGCAAGTTGCCGGACGGCACCCGCGTGATCCGTCGCTTCTCCCTTAACCTCGGCGAG
>CAIYAN010000092.1 GCA_903924185.1 uncultured Opitutia bacterium
CCGGTGTGACGGGCACCGAAACCGAGACGGCCGTTCTTGGCGGACTCGTTCCAGAAGCGGTTCGAGGCCGAGCGCTCAACCGTCAGCAGCTTGGAGGAAGAGGTGTTCTCTTCGAGACCCCACTGAACCTTCTGGTAACCGAGGACGAAGGTACCGTAGGTGTTCTCGGCGGTGAAGATTGCCTTATCGAGGGTGTTGTCCGCGAAGTTGTTCACGACTTCAGCGGAGATGCCTTCACCCATGTCGACCTTAAAGCCGAGGTAGAGGCGGCGCATGAAGGCCTGGCTCACGTCGACGGTCTGGGTCTCGACGCCGGGGGTGGCGTTGTCGGTGGTGGAACCGCTGATAGACTCAAACTGAGTCTGGATGCGGCCGGAGAAGGTGATACGCTTGGTGGCGTCTTCTTTAGCGAAGATCTTGTTCAGACCAGCAGACGAGCGAGCCTTGGCGGCTTCGTCCAGGGTCTTGGCGCGTTCTTCAGCGGAGATCACGCCCTTCTTCACGAGGAGGTCGAGCGTGGCCTTGTCTTGAGCTTGCGAAGCAACAGCGGTGAGGGCTGCGGCCGCGACGAGCATGGTCTTCAGGGTATTGTTCATAGGTTTTAGGTGCGATGTGCGAGAGGACTATCGCACCCTATTGTGACAGAACCGTGGCGAACAGGTGAAGACCCTGCCACACGGCTGACACATGGGTTCAGGCGGTTTAGCTCAAAAAGGCCATAAAACCATCATAAACCCCAGCAAAACGCGGCTTCCAAAGCAATTGGCGCCTAATTAAGCCCGCATCGATAATCCGGCTGGGCTGGATTTGGCCACTGCGGCGCATCCGTGGCCCTGCCGGGGCTTCGGCATCGAAGATGGGCGCAGGCAAATGCAGTTGGGTAGAAATCCACAAGGCTAAGTCCGCCTTAGTGACAGGCTGGCCATCGGTAACGTTAAAGAGATGCGCCCCGCGTGTAGTATTCTCAGCAGCGGCCAAAATCGCGCCAGCGGCGTCCTCTCGGTGCAGGTAGTTAATGTAATGATCTACACGGCCGCCGATCACATTCTCTCCACGCTTGAGTTGATCGAGGAGGTAATGACGGCCTGGGCCATAAAGGCCACCGAAACGCAGAACCGTCGCTTGCGCAATGCCCGACGTGAGCACCGCGCGCTCGCCAGCGAGCATCGCATCCGCCGTCGGGGTACCACCGACTTCACTGCCTTCGGTGACGACGCTACCATCGTCCTGACGATAGACGCCCGTTGAACTCGTGAAGATGAAATGCTGCGCACCCACCACGCCGGCCCAAGCCAGCGCTCGCTTCACGCCGACATCGTAGGTGTGCATATAGGCGTCCACTCCGGCGCCACCGGTGCTGGCGGCATAGACGACGACATCAAAGGCCGTCGAGAGCGACGACCAATCATCCGATTGCAGGTCGCACGCCTGCGCGGAAATGCCCAGTGCCCGCAACCGAGCACAGGATTCCTCCGAGCGGACCACGCCGAGAACGGTATGCCCACGGGCCAGGGCCTGCAGCGCAAAGGCCGTGCCAACATAGCCGCAACCGAGGACAGCGATGCGCAAGGAGCCACTCACCGTGACAAGAAACTGGCCATCCATTCAGCCGGAGTGGAACCCGCCGTAGCCGACAAGAGGCTCATGAGTTCACGGGCGTCCGTGGCAGCTTGCTGCCGGGCTTCTCCATCGTCGACACAGACGGACAGGCGGTGCGCGAGGGCCTGCGGCTCACAGGCAGACTGCAGGTATTCAGGCCAAGCCGGACGTTTCAAGAGGATGTTCGCGATACCGAGGTGATCGACACGGCCCGCGATCAGGCGACGTCCGATAATCCAAGTTAGAGGATTCGCCCGATACACAACGGCCCCAGGAATCCCCGCGAGCGCGACCGACAGCGACATCGTGCCCGAACTGACGAGCGCGGCACAGCCATCGACCGGACCATCGGAGACTGGACGCAGGTCGATACCTTTGGCTTCTTCACCGTATTCAGCACACAGTCGATAAAGCTCCGCATGCACTTCCCCGCCGGTATGTAAGACGAGGGCGCGACGCTTCGGGTGGTCGCGACGGAAACGGGCAAAGCCCTCGATGAGGGCAGGGAAGATTTTGCGGACGGGCTTGGGGCGACTACCAGGTAAGAGTAGCACCGGGCCGTCGGGGTCATAGCTCAACGCTGGAACGTGGTCGGCTTCCGCAAAGGGATGGCCGACAAAACGGGCATCCAGTTTAGTGTCAGCGTAGACCGCCGGCTCGAACGGGAAAATCGTCCCGACGGCATCCAAGTCGCGGGCCATGGTAAAGCGGCGCTTCGGCTTCCACGCCCACAGCTGCGGACTTACATACTGAATAACCGCTGTATCGCCACCGCCCGCACGGGAGAGCCCGGCCAAGCGGAGTTCGTTCGCTAAGCGCAGGTTGAGGCCTGGGTAATCGACGAGGACCACGAGCTTGGGCTTCCACTGCAGCGACCAAGCAGTCATCCGAGCAAAGAGCCGGCGGTAAAAAGGATAAGCCGAGAGGACCTCGACGATACCGACGGCGGAGAAGCCGGTCATATCGAACAGCAACTGTGCCCCCGCCGCCTGCATGCGCGGACCGCCGAAGGCCGCCACCCGCAGGTCGGGGCGGTGCTTCAGTAAATCCTGGATGGCCTTAGCAGCATGCTGGTCCCCGGAATGCTCTCCGGCCACAAAGAGAACGTCGATCCCGCCCGTGCGGGGCCGCTCAAAGGCCGCCGGGATAGACGGGAAGGCGCTCATCGACGAGCCATGCCGGCGCGGATTTGCTCAGTGATGCGCAAGGCAACCTCGAGGGCGTTCCGGCCAAGCTCGCCACTAACCTTCGGGCTCTTGCGTTCGCGGACACAGGCCACAAACGACCCGAGCTCGACGGCCAAGGGCTCGGCCTTCTCAATGGGAATCTCTTCCTTGGCGAAGCCGCCTTCAACCGTCGGGTCAACGCGCACGGTGTGGCCCTTCTGGCCCATGAAATCGATGGAGGCATAACCACCCGTTTGGAAGACACGAATCTCGCGGTTCTTCTTCTGCGAGACGCGGCTGGCGCTGAGGTTGGCGACGCAACCATTGCGGAAGGCGAGGCGGGCGTTGGCGATATCCTCCGTCTTGGTGACAACGGAGACGCCGACGGCGTCAATCTTCTCCACTTCGGAATTGGCTAGTTGCAGGACGATCCCGATGTCATGGATCATGAGGTCCAAGACGACACCCACTTCAGTGCCACGAGGGGTGAAAGGTGCGAGGCGCTCCGCGGTGATATAACGCGCGTCGGTGACGGCTTTCTCGAGGTAAGACATCACGGGGTTATAGTGCTCGATGTGCCCCACCTGCACGATGCGGTCGGCCTTGCGGGCGGCGGCCAAGATTTGCTCGGCTTCCTCTAGGGTAACGCACAAGGGCTTCTCAACCAAGAGGTGGCAGCCCTTCTCCAGCAAGGGAATCGCCAAGGCGGCGTGATAGTTAGTTGGGACGACGACGCTGACGGCATCGCAGGCGGCGGCCATGTCGTCCAAGGTCGCAAAGCGGGCACAATGATGCCGCGCACAGATTTCGGCCGCCCGTTGATCGTCGGGCTCATAGATCCCTGCGAGTTCAGCGCCTGGAAGGGTTGAGTAGATGCGGGCGTGGTGCTGGCCGAGGGATCCCGTGCCGGCTACCCCACAACGAATGCGCGTGGCTGTCATGCTCGAAGGATTCAGCGGCCGCCCGTCTACTTCAACCCGAAAACCCTCCGGGCTGAGACTCGAAAGCCACCCCATCCTTGGTCAAGGAGACACGGACGAGCGACCCGTCGAGGACGGTGCCGGCCAGGAGTTGACGAGCCAGGGGTGTTTCAATCTCACGCTGAATGAAGCGACGGAGCGGACGAGCCCCATACACGGGGTCGAGACCACGGTCGGCGAGCCAGCGGAGGACCTCCGGCGTGAGGATGAGCTGGATGCGCTTACTGGCCAAACGGTCATTGAGGCCCCGCATTAGGAGGCCGGCGATAGCGGCGACCTCCGCAAGGCCCAGTGGCTTAAAGAGGACGATGTCGTCGACGCGGTTGAGGAACTCCGGGCGGAAGTGGGCGCGCAGGTCCGTCATGACGGCTTCACGGACATTCTCGCTGATCTCGCCGAGGCCGGCCCCGCTGGCGATGTGCCGGCTGCCGATGTTCGAGGTCATGATGAAGATGGCATTGCGGCAATCGACCGTGCGGCCCTGCGAATCAGTGAGCCGACCGTCGTCGAGTACCTGGAGGAGGATATTAAAGACATCGGGGTGAGCCTTCTCGACTTCATCGAGGAGAACCACGGTGTAGGGGTGCCGACGAATCGCCTCAGTGAGCTGCCCGCCTTCTTCATGGCCGACGTAGCCAGGAGGGGCGCCGACGAGACGCGAGACGGAGTGCTTTTCCATATACTCGGACATGTCGAGGCGAACCATCGACTTCTCGCTATCAAAGAGCTCCAGCGCCAAGGCCTTGGCGAGCTCGGTCTTGCCGACGCCCGTCGGCCCGAGGAAGAGGAAAGAACCGACTGGACGACGTGGATCCTGCACGCCCGCGCGGGAACGCTGTACCGCATCGGCGACGGCTAAGACGGCCTCTTCCTGACCGACGACGCGGGCCTTGAGGCTATTCGCGAGCTGGAGGAGTTTCTCGCGCTCACCCGAGAGTAGGCGCGATACCGGCACGCCCGTCCAGCGGGCGACGACTTCAGCGACTTCTTCAGGAGTCACGGTTTCCCGGAAAAGGCCCGTGCCAGACTTCGCGCCTTTCTCCAACGAGGCGACGTCCTTCTCGAGTTGCGGAATGCGGCCGTGGCGAAGCGCCGCCATCGCATTAAGGTCACCCTTGCGTTCTGCTTCCGTCATCTCACGACGGGCGGCGTCGAGCTGCTCGCGGGCGGTGCGGACCTTCGTCACGGAAGCCTTATCGGACTCCCAGCGCCCACGGACGGTCCGCTGTGATTCGCGGGCTTCCGCGAGTTCCTTGCGGAGCACAGCGAGCCGCGCCTTGGAGCCATCGTCCTTCTCATTCTTTAAAGCGGATTCCTCCACCTCGAGCTGGAGCACCCGGCGATTAAGGACATCGAGTTCAGCGGGAACGCTGTCGATTTCGGTACGGATTTGCGCGCAGGCTTCGTCGATGAGGTCGATGGCTTTGTCCGGCAGGAAGCGGGATGTGATGTAGCGATCGGAAAGCACCGCCGCCTCGACTAAGGCCGCGTCTTCGATGCGTACGCCGTGGTGAACCTCGAAACGCTCGCGCAAGCCGCGGAGGATGGAGACGGTGTCAGGCACGCTCGGCGGCTCGACCAGCACTTGCTGGAAGCGGCGCTCGAGGGCGGCATCCTTTTCCACGTGCTCGCGAAACTCATCCAGGGTCGTCGCACCGATACAATGGAGCTCACCGCGGGCGAGCATGGGCTTCAACAGGTTGGCGGCATCGATAGCCCCTTCGGCCTTACCAGCGCCGACCAGCGTATGCATCTCGTCGATGAAGAGTAGAATTCCACCTTCGGCAGACTTCACCTCGGCTAGGACGGCTTTAAGACGTTCTTCAAATTCCCCGCGATACTTGGCCCCCGCGAGCAATGCTCCCATATCTAAGGAGAAGATAACCTTATCGCGAAGGCCCTCGGGGACGTCGCCGTTGACGATACGCTGCGCAAGGCCTTCGACCACGGCAGTCTTGCCGACCCCAGGTTCACCAATGAGGACAGGGTTATTCTTGGTGCGGCGAGAAAGG
>CAIYAN010000093.1 GCA_903924185.1 uncultured Opitutia bacterium
GGCTTAATCTCCCCTTAACCCTCCTTCCTTTATAATTACCCGCATGAGTCCCGCCGTCCGCCTCTTGGCCCTGCTCGCCGCTGCCTACGCTATGCCCTCGCTCCACGCGCATATCCCACCGGTCGAGGCGAAGTACCGTGAAACCGCGAATGCTACGCTAGTCGCTCCGTCGGCGAGGTTTTACCTAAATTTCACGACCCTCGCCGCTGGTACGACCAACGGCACGCCACCGGCCCTGGCGGCGTCGTTCCAAGCCTTTGCTCCGAAGGTCGGTGTGCGCTGGGACGAGAAGTATCTCTACGTCGAAGCCAAGGGCCTGCCTGACCACCCGCTCATGGCCGGTATCAAGTCGTGGCAGCAACAGGTACCCATCCCGCAGACCTATGCAGGCGACAAGGCCTGGCAGATTCCGCGTCATCCGGTGCCCGCCAAGGAACCGATGTCCGCGAAGACACACTTCATGCGTGGCGCCATCGCGCTCGCCGCCAACGGCATCCCGATCTTCAATGCGCTGAACAACCGTGGCGATGACGCTAAGAAGTTTGGCGAGCTCGACGACTTCGGCGGCCACTGCGGCAAGGGCGATGACTACCATTACCATGATGCCCCTGTCTTCCTCGAGAAGACCCTTGGCAAAGGTAAAGCTATCGCCGTGGCCCTCGATGGTTACGCCATCTATGGTTTCAACGAGCCCGACGGCTCGGCGCCCGGTAAGCTCGACGAGTTTGGCGGCCACGAGACTAAGGCCCTTGGCTACCACTACCACGCACAGAAGGTCTACCCGTACATCAATGGCGGCTTCCATGGCGAAGTCACCGAAGTCGGCGGACAGGTCGATCCGCAGCCGTCCGCCAGTCACGTACGCAAGGAAGGTTCAGCTTATTCGCAGTCGCCCCTGCGTGGCGCGCTCATCAAGGACTTCACCCCCTCGCCTGACGGCAAGACCTTCGAACTGCGCTACACGCTCAACGGCAAGGCCCTCAGCGTGAAGTACATCGTCAACGAAGACGGCACTTGGACCTTCACCTACAGCCGTCCGGACGGCACCCCGGTCGTCGAGACCTACAAGCCCAACGAACGCGGCCCAGGCGGCGGCAAGGGTGAAGGTAAGGGCGGCAAAGGCGGCAAGGGTGGTAAGCGCCCGCCGAATGAACCCGAGGGCGCCAAGGGCGAAACCGGCGACCTCGGCGAGCAGGCACAACCTGGAAATCCCGAAGGTGACCGACCCAAGGGCGACCGTCCCAAAGGCGGCAAAGGTGGTAAGGGCGGCAAAGGCGATCCTTCCGGCCTCATTAAGCCCTCCCCCACTGACGCCCTGAAGCTCAACGTCTATGCCGACAACTGGTTCATCCTCTTCATCAACGGCAAGCTCCGCGTCGTCGACCCCATCGAGTATATGCCGCACAACGTCGTCTCGGTCGATATCATGCCAGAGTACCCGATGACCATCGCCGTCATGGCCATGGACAACGCCGACCCCAAAACCGGACTCGAATACGGCAACCACATCGGCGACGCCGGCCTGATCATTAAGTTCTCCGACGGCACCGTCACGAATGCGAAGTGGAAGGCCAAGAGCTTCTTTAAGGGACCACTGAACCGCGACGTCACCAACCCCAAGGTTCAGCACGACCCCATTCCCGCCAACTGGTACGCGGTCGACTTCGACGACTCCAGCTGGGCCGCGGCCACCGAGTTCACCGAGGAACGCGTGAGCCCGAAGGAATCCTTCACCAAGGCCAAGGAAAGCTTTACGGGCGCCCAGTTCATCTGGTCAGCGGACCTGGACCTCGACAACACCGTCCTCTTTCGCACTAAAGTCGAAGCCCCCGCTGGCTATAAGCAGCGCTGGACCGCCAAACCCGAGGTCGACATGGCTGCGGCGACCAAGCAATTATTGAACAAGTAATCTAGGCTTAGGGACCTCCCTCGGCGGGAGAAAGTCAGGGCAAGTTACTTTATTGGCGGGAAATGGCGGTCAAATCGTTCGCCTTGGGGGGAACATTGCCCTTGGCAGGGGGTCGAAAAAACCACACCTTGGCCCATCCCCGTCCTTACCACCGCCCATCTGGGTCGGTGGTCTCTGGCTTCCGCTTCCCTTTTATCCAATACACCCACATGCGTCCGTTGCTTACCCTCCTCCTTGCCATGCTCGGCTTCGCCAGCGTGCAGGCCCAAACCCTCGAGCTGAAAAAAGGCGATAACGTCGCCATCGTCGGCGGCGGCCTCGCTGACCGTCAACAGCACTATGGCCACCTCGAAGCGCTGATCCACAAGGCCAACGCCGACAAGGATCTCGTCGTGCGCAACCTCGGCTTCTCCGGCGACGAAGTAAACACCCGCCACCGCTCCGACGAAGTGCCCGCCCTCGAGCTCTTCCTCAACATGAAGCCTGGCGACCTCGCCACGAAGTCCGGCAACACCGCCATCACCTACCACTTCGGGACCGACTTCCACGCCAACGTGATGCTCGCCTATTGGGGCTTCAACGAAAGCTTCCGCGGTCCGGAAGGCCTCGTCGCCTTCAAGGCGAACGTCGACGAATGGGTCAAGAAGCAACTCGCCGCCGATTACGGCAAAGGCAAGGTCCGCCTCGTCCTCCTCTCCCCGATCGCCCACGAGGACCTTAAGTCCGCGAACTTCGACCCGGCCATCGTCGCCCGCAATAACCAGAACCTCGCCGCTTACACCGCCGCCCTCGGCGAAGTCGCCAAGGCTAACAGCATCCAGTTCGTTGACCTCTTCACCCCTTCGCAGAAACTCTACGCGGCTGCCAAGTCCCCGCTGACGCTCAATGGTATCCACCTAAATAACGCCGGCGACGAAGCGCTCGCCGCCGTCCAGTTCCAAGCCCTCTTCGGTAAGGCTGCCCCGTCCATCGACGCCGCCCTCCTCGCTGCCGTCAACGAGAAGTCCACCCAGTGGCACCACCGCTACCGCACGGTCGACCAATTCAACATCTACGGTCAGCGCTCGCGTATCAAGTACGAGGGTATCGACAACGCCACCGTCATCGGCCGGGAGCTCGCCAACCGCGACATCAAGACCGCCAACCGCGACCAGGCCATCTGGGCTGCCGCCAACGGCAAGAACCTCGTGGTCAAGGACGACAACCTCCTGCCCGACATCTCCGTCCCGCCGAACCGCAAGGAGCCGGTCCCCTACCTTTCTGGCGAAGAGCAGCTCAAGTTCCTGACCCTCCCCGAGGGCTGCAAGGTCGAGTTCATCGCCGACGAAACGACGGTCCCTGAGCTCATCAACCCGGTCCAGATGAACTTCGACGCCAAGGGTCGCCTCTGGCTCTCCGTCTGGCCGAACTACCCTGAAACCTCCCCGAAGACTAAGAACTTCGACAAGCTCCTCGTCCTCGACCTCGACCCGAAGACCGGCAAGGTCGCCAAGTCGCACGTCTTCCTTGACGGCCTCAATTGCCCAACTGGCTTCCAGTTCTATAAGGATGGCGTCATCCTCATCCAGTCGCCCGACATGTGGTTTGCACGCGACACCTCCGGCAAGATGGAAAAAGCCGATTCGGTTGTAAAGATTCTGACGGGCATGGACGCGGCTGACTCCCACCACGAGACGAACTCCATCTGCTATGAACCAGGTGGTGCGATGTACTTCTCCGACGGCGTATTCCACCGCACCCAAGTCGAAACCTTCGATAAAGGAGCAATCCGGAACACCAACGGCGCTATCTACCGCTTCGAGCCGATGACCTATAAGTTCTCGCGCTACGTCCCCTACGGCTTCGCCAACCCGCACGGTCGTGTCTTCGACTACTGGGGCAACGACATCATCACCGACGCCACTGGTAACGCCAACTACTTCGGCCCTGGCTTCTCCGGCCACCTCGACACCGGCTCCCACGGCGGCTATCACCAGATGTGGGACCGCCCCTCGCGTCCCTGCCCAGGCACGGCCATCCTCAGCAGCCGTCACTTCCCTGACGACTGGCAAGGTACGTTCCTCAACACGAACGTGATTACCTACCAAGGCATCTTCCGCGCGAAGCTCACTGAAGAAGGTTCGGCAATCAAGGGCACGACCATCGAGCCTGGCTTGATCAAGACCGACAACACCAAGGCCGGCAACTTCCGTCCCTCCGGCGTGGCCGTGGCTCCTGATGGCTCGCTGTACGTCATGGACTGGTCCCAGATGCTCATCGGCCACCTCCAGCACCACCTGCGCGACCCGAACCGCGACCACCAGCACGGCCGCCTCTACCGCATCACCTTCCCAGGTCGTCCGCTGCTGACGCCTAAGAAGATCTTCGGCGAATCGATCGCCAACCTCCTCGAGCTCCTCAAGGAACACGAAGATAACGTCCGCCAACGCGCCAAGGTCGAGTTGCACAAGTACGACAGCGCTGACGTCATCGCCGCTACCCAGAAGTGGGTAAAGCAGTTCGACCCTTCCAAGAAGGAAGATGCCCACCACATCCTCGAAGCCCTCTGGGTCCACCAGTGGCACAACGCGGTCAACCTCGACCTCATCAAGGCCCTCCTGAAGTCCCCCGAGCATAATGCCCGCGCCCAAGCTGTCCGCGTCGTCTGCTACCAGCGTGACCGTATCCCGGATGCCATCGGGATTGTCGAAGCCGCCATCAAGGATGAACACCCGCGTGTTCGCCTCGAAGCCGTCCGCGCCCTCAGTTTCTTCAATGGCGCAGACACCAAGCGGGCCATCGCTGCCGCCCTCGTCGTCAAAGACGAGAAGGATAAGACTATCGCCTACTGCTTCCGTGAAACGATGAAGCAGTTGTCTTCCCTGCCCGAAGGCAAGGAATTCAACATGGCTACCATCAAGAAGCCTATCGAAACGGTCTACGGCCCGACGGATAAGAAGATCTCCAAGGCCGACAAGAAGCTCTACGACCTCGGCAAGGAAGTGTACTTCCGTGAGGCACTCTGCGTCACCTGCCACCAGGCCGACGGTAAGGGCATTGAGAGTTACCCGGACAAGACCAAGCCGACTTTCGGCACCTACCCGTCACTCGCCCGAATGACTGGCTACCCAACGAACCCTTGGATCGACGGCGAACCAGACCGTGCCATCAAGCTCATCTTGAACGGCATGTACGGCAAGATGACCATGCACGGTAAGCAGTACGGTGACGTCGCTGCTGGCCAAGCCGCGATGACCCCCCTCGGCCAGATGCTGAAGGACGATGAAATCGCTGGTGTCCTTACCTACGTCCGCCAGTCCTGGGGCAATAACCTGCCCCCCGTCTCGGCCGCCCAGGTGAAGAAAGTCCGCGATGCAAACAAGGCCCGTACGGCCATGTACACGCCGGAAGAGATTCTCAAGGAACACCCGTTCCCCGCGGGCAAGTAAGTCCCCACGGACTTCCCGACCAAGGGCGTGCTTCGGCACGCCCTTTTTGTTGTGCGATTGCACCGCGCTCACCGCGCGTTAGCGTCAGGCCATGAAGTCCCCCTCAGCACTGGCCTGGCTGCTCGTCGCAATCCTCACGGGGAACGCCGCCGAAAGCACCCCAACCCCGCCGCTGCGTGTCTTCTGCTATAATATCCACCACGGCGAAGGCTTGGACGGCAAGGTCGACCTTGGCCGAATCGCCCAACTGATTAAGGACTCCGGAGCGCACGTCGCGGCCCTACAAGAAGTCGACCGCAACATGGGCCGCACCCGCCGGACCGACCTCGCTAAAGAACTCGCGCGACAACTGGGCTGGACGGCGTACTTCTCCCCCAACCTCCGGACCAAGGATGGGGGCGAATACGGCAACGCCCTGCTCACCGCGCTCCCCGTCTCCGCTTGGAAGAATACCGTGCTTCCCCAAGGGCGGCCGACGGAACCCCGCGGTCTACTCCAGGCCACGGTCCGCTTCCAGGAGCAGGAAATTGAAATTCTGACCACCCACCTCGACTCCGACCGCCGCGACGACGAACGTCTCCGCCAAGGCCCCGCCGTGCTGGCGGCACTCGCCCAACTTCCGGCTGGCCGGCCTTTCGTGCTCTGCGGCGACTTCAACGACTCCCCCAAGGGGCCCACCTATGCCCTCCTGGCAGCTGCCGTCAAAGACAGCTGGGGAGAACTTTACCCCAACGAGACAGGCTTCACCATCCCGGCCGATAAGCCCACCTCCCGCATCGATTTCTTTTGGACAAAACCCAGCCTGCTGAAGCCGATAAAAGTTACCGTCCTAAATAGCCAGGCGTCGGACCACCTCCCCCTCGTCGGAGAATTCGTTTTGCCGCCCAAGCCGCCAGTTCGCTAACTGGTTATGTGAATAATATGACAGGGCGACCGCTTGAAAGACCAGTCGACCCAGCCATAGTATCCCCATGACGACCAAGTACCCCCTTTGGAAAGCGATCAACGCCCAACTTAAGGTAGGCGGCTCCACTACTAAGTTGCGGGCCCTCGACGAGTTCCGTGCCAAGACAAAGCTGAAGGACGACTGGTGCACACTGCACGCCTCCTATCAACCGCGCGAAGGCCGCATCGCCGGACATCTCCGCTTCGAACTTTTGGCCGAAGGTCCTGAAGCGATGACGGTGATCGCAAACTTTCTTAGCGACGAAAATCGCTTGCTGAAAAAGGTGAAACAAAAACTCGTCTTCGAACACGTGCTCGACCCAGAACTCCCCCCGGAGTGCAGCGAGGCGACACTCAAAATCGAGGCGCAAATCGTCTCTTGGCACGGCACAGATCTCATCGACCGCCTGACGCCTTGGGCCGCCGAGGCCATCAGCGCACTCCTCTGGATTCACGACGAAATCCGCCTGCCGAAGAAAAGGTAAACGCTAAAGGAGATTTCTGAGTACAGATTACACAGGGCAGATGCCTCTCTCTCATTCGCAATTTGCACTTTGTACTCCGTAATCTGCACTCTGTACTCTGTACCCCCCCCCCCATCCCCTATCCGCCCCATGCGCTTCCTCACCCTCCTCGCCGCCTGCGCGGCCGTCGTCCCTTCCTTCGCCCAGAAGAAATCTGAAAAAAACGACGCGCCTGCCTTCGTCGCCCCTGCGACCAAGCTACCGCCCACAGCCAAGAAGTTTACGACCGCGGACGGCAAGGCTGCGCTCGATTACCTCGTCTACCTCCCCGCCGACTATGATAAGGATAAGTCTAAGCAGTGGACGCTGGTGGTGTTTCTGCACGGCTCGGGCGAACGCGGCTCCGACGTCCAAGTCGTCCGCAAGACCGGCCTCACGCAGACACTCGAACAACGCGGTGCCGTTCCTTACGTAGTGATTGCACCGCAATGCCCGGCTAACACCAGCTGGAACGTCGGCACGCTCGATAAGCTCCTCGACCAAGTTCTCGCCGACTACCGCGTCGACAAGAAGCGCGTCGTCCTGACCGGCCTCAGCATGGGCGGCTTCGGCACCTGGAATTGGAGCGTCGAGCACCCTGAACGCTTTGCTGGCCTTGTCCCCATCTGCGGCGGTGGCAAGTCGGACAAGGCTGCGGCGCTCAAGGGCATGCCCATCTGGGCCTTCCACGGCGACGCGGATACGGCAGTCAAGTTCGCCACCGGACAAGCCATCGTCGACGCCGCCAAAGCCGCAGGGGCAGACATCAAGTTCACCGTCTATCCCGGCGTCGGCCACAACTCTTGGGGGAAGGCCTACGCAGAACCCGAGCTCGAAGCCTGGATCCTCGCACGAAAGAAGTAAGCGGGGTGGCGAACTCACCACTCTGGTAGGGTTAGCACTGCGTGCTAACCTAGCTGCCTTGGGGGGTAGGGGCGCGACTGTGTCGCGCCCCTACCCATTTCCCTGCCCCGCTTCTCCCCTAAACTTCATACTCCAGCCCACAAGTCCCTTTACCTATTTGCACCTTTGCACAGGCCAAAGGCCGCTTTGCACTTTTGCACATCCTCCCATCCCACTATCCCCATTCCCCATCCCCTATCCCCAGTCCCCTCAAAACACCCTTCCCTTTTCCCCCTTTAGAGGGTTAAAACGACCCCTTCCCATCCCCTTTACCGTCCATGACCTCCGCCCAAGTCCGCCAATCGTTCCTCGACTTCTTTAAGTCGAAGCAGCACTCGATCGTCCAGTCGTCGAGTTTGATGCCCGATTCGCCGAACCTCCTGTTCACGAACGCTGGCATGAACCAGTTCGTACCGATCTTCCTCGGTCAGACGAAGTGCCCCTACACCCCTGGTCGTGCGGCGGATACCCAGAAGTGCATCCGCGCCGGCGGTAAGCACAACGACCTCGAGGACGTTGGGCTCGATACCTACCACCATACGTTCTTCGAGATGCTGGGCAACTGGTCCTTCGGCGATTACTTCAAGCGCGAGGCCATCGACTTCGCTTGGGAACTGATTACCGAGGTCTGGAAGTTCCCCAAGCACCGCCTCTACGCCACCGTCTACAAGCCCGATAAGTCCAAGGGTGACCCCTCGGAGTTCGACCAAGAAGCCTGGGATGTCTGGGCCGAAAAATTCCGCGCGGCGGGCCTCGACCCCGAGGTGCATATTGTTAACGGCAACAAGAAGGACAATTTCTGGATGATGGGCGAAACTGGTCCATGCGGCCCCTGCACGGAACTCCACGTCGACCTCACGCCGGAAGGCGACACCAAGGGCACGCTTGTGAACGGCAGCGATGCCCGTTGCATGGAGATCTGGAACTTGGTCTTTATCCAATTCAACGCCAACCCGGACGGCACGTTCAGCCCACTCCCGGCCCGCCACGTCGACACCGGTATGGGCTTCGAGCGCGTTGCGGGCATCATGCAGTGCACGAAGAACTTCAAGGACTTCTCTGGCGTGATCTCCAACTACGAGAGCGACGTCTTCAGCCCGCTCTTCCGCCGCCTCGAGGAACTCTCGGGCAAGAAGTATGGCTCCACCCTGCCCGTGGCAGGCTCCACTGGCGACACCCAGCAGGAGAAGGATGACGTGGCCTTCCGCGTCATCGCTGACCACATCCGCACGCTATCGTTCGCGATCGCCGACGGTATCCAGCCGGGTAATTCCGACCGCAACTACGTCCTCCGTCGCATCCTGCGCCGCGCCGTCCGATACGGCCGCACGCTCGGCTTGAAGAATGGTTTTTTTCACCAACTCGTCGGCGTACTCGCCGACACCATGGGTGATGTCTTCCCTGAAATCCGCTCCCGCCGCTCGGTCGTGGCCGACGTGATTCGCATCGAAGAAGAATCCTTCAACCGCACACTCGATAAGGGCATCGCACTCTTCGAGGACGAGGCCAGCAAGCTCAAGACGGGCGGCGCCATCTCGGGGGCGATTGCCTTCCGCCTCTACGACGAACAGGGCTTCCCGCTCGACCTCACGCAGCTCATGGCCCGCGAACGCGGCTTGACCGTCGATGGTGCCGGCTTCGAAAAGCTGATGGAAGAACAACGTGCCCGGGCCCGCGCGGCCCAGAAGAAGGAAATTATCACTTTGTCCGACATCGGTTCCGACCACCCGACCGATTTCGTCGGCTACGACGCGCTCTCCACCCAGGCCAAGGTCGCCCAAGTGGCCAAAATTAAGGAGCGCTCTGCCGTCATCCTCGACAAGTCTCCCTGCTACGCCGAGATGGGTGGCCAAGTCGGCGACACTGCAGTGCTCACCGCCGGTGGCCGCTCCTGGCGGGTCGTCGACACGCAGAAATCAGGCCAGACGTGGCTCCACTTCATCGACGGCGATGATGCGCCTGAGACGGGCGCGGCCATCGAAATCACCGTCGACCAGGCCCGTCGCGATGCCATCCAGCGCCACCACACGGTGACGCACATCCTACACTGGGCGCTCCACGAGGTCGTTTCGAAGGAGGCCTCTCAGAAAGGCTCGGCGGTCGACCCAACGAAGCTAACGTTCGACTTCAACGGCCAAGCGCTCACGCCCGGCCAGCTCGCCGACATCGAGCGCCTCGTCAACGAGCGCGTGCTGGCCGACGACATCGTCACTACGGCCGAGGTAAAGTACACGCACGTCAAGGGTCGCCCCGACATCATGCAATTCTTCGGCGACAAGTACGGTGAGTTCGTCCGCGTCGTTCAAGTCGGCGGCAAGGCCACTGGCCTCGACGGTTGGTCCATGGAACTCTGCGCCGGCACGCACGTCGGCCGCACTGGCGAAATCGGTCTCTTCCGTATCACGGGTGAGAACGCCATCGCTGCCGGCGTCCGCCGCATTGAAGCCGTCGCTGGCCTTGCCGCGTACGACCGTGCCCGGTCCGAAGCCGAATTACTCAAGGCCCTCGCCTCAGCGAGTAACTCGCCGATCAGCGACCTCGCCAAGCGCTTCGATGCCTTGATGGAGCAGGCCAACACACTCGAAAAGAAATTGAAGTCTTACCGTGACAAGGAAGCCGGTGCGCTCGCCGAGACCCTCGCAGCGCAAGCCGCCGACCGTGCGGGCCTGAAGTACGTTGTCGCCCAAGTTTCGATGGAGAACCCGAACGACCTCCGCGAACTCGGCGCCAAAGTCGCCGCCAAGGTCGGCCCGGCCGCCGTGGTCGTGCTGGCTGCGGTCATTGCGGGCAAAGTCTCGCTCGTCGCCAACTGCGGCGCCGACGCCGTCAAGGCCGGCAAGGCTGCGGGTAAGATTGTCACCGACGCCTGCGGTAAGCTCGGCGGCAAGGGGGGCGGCAAGCCCGACTCCGCCATGGGCGGCGGCACCGACGTCGCCAAGCTCGGCGAGGCCCTCGCCAGCGTGGCTTAAGAGGGCCTAGGCTAGAGCCAGGAACAGGGCCAGCTAACACTGGCCCTCTTTATGGGTGCCCACCAAGCATCCCGCTCCGGGTGGCTGGCGGAGGCTCAATATCCGTTCAACCCTCCGTCGTTTGCCATCGACTCGGCCATCTACCCGCTTCCCCACCCCTTTGCCTGCCCCTCCCCCTATCATTTTTATCAATACCCTCCGCGTGCACCTCTTATTGCCTCCGGCCCTCGGGCCATCTATTCCTTCCTCTATGCGGCTCTTCGCCTTCCTCGCTCTCCTCGCCCTCACCCCGCTGACCGGCATCGCCCAGAGCGACAGCGCCCCGCGGGTCGGCAAGAACCAAGGATCTGGGTCCAAGCACTACGTCCGTATGCAGGTCGACGCCGATCGTCTCGCCCTCCCACTCGCGATCTCGATCAAGGGCAAGGACCGTGCGGCGGTCGACGCACGCCTTGATGTGATCCGAAAGGAACTGGAAAAACGTTTTGCCGACCAGCCGGGCTGGGAACTCCGCGAGATCTCCTCGGAGTTTGCGCGCGCCGAAGCCAAGTCCTATGTCTCGCGTCCTGCCAGCGGCAGCAAACTCTTCGGCGACGATGAAACCGACCAGGGCGACGTCACCTACGTCACTAATGCCCGCTGGGAACTCCACACCGAAGCCGACAAAGGCCTCAAGGGCCTGGAGATCCTCCGCTCCAAGGCCGCCGACCTCGTGAAGGCGAAGAGCGACGACGAGAAGCAGGTCGTCGGCAATCCCGAGTACGTGCTAACGAATCCCCAAGACTTCCGCAACGAACTGCTCGACCAAATCAAGGCCGACTTCGAAGAAGCGAAGAAGCATCTGCCCGAAGGCCAGTGGACGCTTGAACTCGCCACGCTGGCCCAGTCCGTCGACGTCGTCGCCCTCGGCGGCAAGCGCTTCGAGGTCAGCCTCGCCTATCGCATGGCTTTCCTCACGCCGCCGCCTCAAAAGGCCACGAAATAATGCTTTCCACGCACCCTGCCCTGGCTCGCCCTTGCCCTTCCCGGCAGGTCGCCTTGTCTGCGTGCCTGGCCACCTGCCGCCTCGGGTTTGTCATCCCACCTAGGCGCCAGACCCCCTTATGAAGGCTTTTCCTTTCCTGACCAATTATGTCAACCAGACCTTCGAAAGTGAGAAGAGCCGACTGGACTACATTTTTCTGCGGCCGATTCTACAGGTATCCTATTTCTTCCTGAAGGCTGTCCTGTTCCCGCTCAAGTTCCTCTTCCACCGTCGCGCCTACGGCTTTGAGGCGCGCTGCATCGACGGCTTACTCGCTTTCGGGATGAAGTACTTCGCGACCGTTGATGCGGTTGAAATGATGGTTCGCCACGTGCAAATCGAACCGCTCCTCTACCGCCATTTACTCGGAGAGAAATCCCACCTCGAGGGCGAGCGGCGAAAATTCAATGGTATCGATGGCGACTACAACATGGATAACCTCAGCGAAATGGTCCGGAATAACCTGACCATCGGCCACGACGAGCTCTCTTACGAACTGGTTGACCGCTTCGATAAGGACGCCTTTCTCGCAAGCCTCGATCGTATTCGGCGCCGCCAGCCTGAGGACCACATGCTTTTCAGCAAGCGCGCGATCGAAGCCACCCGCAAGCACTCCCTCCAGTGGATCGGCGTTACCAATGTGGTTATCTTAATTGTCTTGGTCATCACGGTCTTCGCCGACCTCCGGACCACCGTTAAGGCGTTGAATTCCTTCGACTCTGACTCGGTGCTACTGTGGGCCATGAAGCATCTCTATGCCCATGATCGCGCGGTCTTGACCGACCTCGATTTCTATCTTCAGGCCGAAAGCAACCGCGGGCACTTCAGCAGCAGCGTGTTCCTCTCCAGCCCAGGCCTCTATCTTCATAGCCATATCGCCTTCGACGAATACGCCTACCAGACCCTGCGCGAGCGGCCGCCGATCATTTCCGGCGAAATATTTACATCATGAACTGCTATATCACTGGAACCGGGTCTTTTCTTCCTGGCGAAGCAGTCCCTAACGAAGCCATCCCGGACTTCATGGGCGAGCTCGACGGTGAAGCTCTGGTCCGACGGAAAATCCTGCGTATGAATGGGATCAAGTCCCGCCACTACGCGCTCGACCGCGCCCAGAACCCGACCCACGACGTCTATGAAATGGCGGCCCACGCCGCGGCTCGTTGCCTCGATAATAAGACAGGCACCTTCACCTACCTTTCGGCCGGCTCCACCAACACCCCGATGATCGGGCCCGGTCTTTCCAGCATTCTCCACTCCCGTCTCGCCCAGCACGGAGTCATCGCCAGTCCTGTGGAGATTAATTCGAACTCGGGCATCTGCACCTCCGGCGCCCAGGCGCTCGTCAATGCCGCTCGCGCCATCGCCTCGGGCGACCATCAAGAGGCGCTCTGTATCGGCGTCGAGCAACCATCGGATATTTTGAAATCATCGGTCATCCGGCCGCCGGACGACCGGGCCCTCTACGAAGGCAACGAAACCTCCTCGAAGTGGTTCATGTCCGTCTTCCTCCGGTCGATGCTTTCGGACGGCGCGGGTGCCGTCATCCTCCGCCACCAGCCCGCCTCCGATCGAATTTCCTACCGCCTGAACTGGACCTACTCGCGGTCCTTTGCCCATGAAGCCCCGCTTTGCATGAGTTTAGAAAGCCGCAGCCTGCTACTCAGCCAAGACGTCGCCATCCTCGCCAAGCATATGAGGCCCAGCGTTGATCAGCTCGTCCGCGGAGCGTTAGCGCTTCACGGCGAATCCCTTGCTGAATACCAGGCCGTCCTGCCCCACTTGTCATCGTACTTTTTCAAATCCTACTTACTCGATATCTTGACCGAAATGGGGGGTGGTGCCGCCGTGCCTTACTGGACAAACCTGGAAAGTGCCGGCAA
>CAIYAN010000094.1 GCA_903924185.1 uncultured Opitutia bacterium
CCCATGGGATAGCGCGGAGATCCTCGAGCGAAGCCGCGCCCGTGCGACGTGAGGGACGCGAACCAATGCGGCTGGCTTCAATGACGTCAATCGGGGTGGCCTGACGGAAGAATTCGATGAATTTAGGCGTACGGATTAGGCCTTGATACGCTTCGCGCGAAAACTCCGCGAGGCGGTCCATGACTTTACCCAAGGCAACGTCATCGGACTCAAAATCTTTATTGAGCAACGTGTTTTGCGTGACGCCGGCCGACAACAACTCGAGGTTGTTCACCGCAGTGATATGGTTGGCGTACTTCTGCGTAATGCTCTCACCCTGTTCGGTCACACGGAGCTCACCATTGATGCTGCCCGGAGGTAAGGCGTCGATGAAGCGGTGCGTGGGTCCAGCACCGCGGGAGATAGTGCCACCCCGGCCATGGAAGAAGACGATGCGGACACCATGCTTGGCGCCCACCGCCGTCAGGTTCAACTGGGCCCGGTAGAGATTCCAGAGCGAGGCGAGGATACCACCATCCTTATTGGAGTCGGAATAACCGATCATGACCTGCTGCGTGAGGCCATCCGTAACGCCAGTATCGCGGCGCATTTCAAGCGTCCGGCGGGTCATCGGATGCGAGAGGAAGGAATCTAGAATCGCCGTGCTGCGCTCAAGGTCATCAATGGTTTCAAAGAGCGGAACGACTGGCAGCAGACAGTAAGGTTCATCGGCGCCACCGGCAGTGAGACCCGCCTCGCGCGCCAAGAGATAGACGGAAAGAAGGTCCGACACCGAACGCGTCATGCTGACAATGAGCGCGCCCAACCCAGCGGAACCATATTGCTTGATGTGCTCGACGAGCGCGCGGTGACAGGCAATGACGGCGTCGGCTTCTGAGCCGATGCTGGCCTGCTCGCGGATAAAAGGACGGGTCGAGCGGAGCTCCGAGTCCAAGAAGCCAAGGCGACGGGATTCATCCCAACGCGCATAGTCGGTGTCGGCTAAGCCAGCGGCTTCCATGAGCTGGTCGATGGCCTTATCATGGAAAGCGCTGTTCTGGCGTATGTCCAACGTCGCCATGTGAAACCCGAACGTCCGCAGGAAGCGGATCAGCGGGTCGAGTTCGTAGCGGGCAATATTGCCAGCGCCTACTTCGATCAGCGTCTCGCGCAGGAAGAGGAGGTCGGCGATGACGCCATCGGGGGTCTTGTGCTTGCCGGGAGCGCACTCGCCCACGGTCTCGGGGAGACGCAGGCGGATAAGGTTGATATACTGACGCCAGGTTTCTCCGATATTGCGCTTCAAGGCGGCTTCGCCGGCTTCGCCTTGGACGGCTGCGTGCTTTTCGACCTGCTTCACAAAGACCGCGGGCGGGAGCTGGAGGTGGTCGCCCAGCGAAAGGCGCTGACCGAGGGTCTCCAGTCGCTCATTAGCGATATCTAAGGCCGTCGAACGGAAAAGATTGAGGGCCCGGGTCGTAACCTCGGCCGTTACCAGCGGGTGGCCGTCGCGGTCGCCGCCGACCCAGGTGCCCATGGTGACCATCGGCATCGAATCAGGATGTTCGATCTTATCCGCCGAGAAACCCGCCTCTTCCCAAGCCTGCCGCAGGCGCAGATCCATGCTAACCAAAGCGTCTGGAAAGACCTTGGAGAGGAAGTAATTGATATTCCGGAGCTCGGACTGGACGTCGGGCTTCTGCTGATAAAATTCGCCGGTGCGCCAGAGACGTTCGAGGGCGACCTTAATCTCGTCACGAATCGCCCGCTGTTCGGCGACGGTCCACATGCTGTTTTCGCGACGGACGAGGAGCTTATAAATCTCGCGGTGGATTTCGAGAACGGTGGCGCGCTTGGCTTCGGTCGGGTGCGCGGTCAGCACCGGCTCAACGCGGATGCGATTGAGGCGCTTGGCGACCTGCTTATCACTGAGGCCAGAATCACGTAGGCGATTCAACGCCCGACCCCAAGAGCCCGGGTCGGAAGCTAAACCATTCTTCGATTCACGGAGACGCTTGGACTGAGCGGAGGCATTCTCCTCGACCATGTTCAGCAGCTGAAAAGCGATCGAGTAGGCCTGCACCCCGCGGTAGGAAAAGATCTGCACGCCGCGCAACTTGCGCTTGCCCATCCACGGCAAGGTGCCGGCGAGGTCCTTGTGTTCGAGCTGCTCGAGCACCTCAACGAAGCACCCCATCATGAACGCGAGGTCCTGGTCGACTTTTTTAAGCCCGCGGGCGAGATCGTTGCTTATGGCCATGCGACTTAGGTCGTAGCACGGTCGACGCTTTTGTCGCAACCGCAAACGCCCTCCGGCTTGCGTCCAAGTTCAATCATGCTTTGCTGAAATCCTGACATGTCGGACCAACGGCTCATCCTCCCCGACCACTGGCAACAGGTGGCTTTGGCCGCACTTCGGCGGGGGGAAGACGTAGTCCTGCAAGCCCCCACGGGCGCGGGTAAGACCCATGTCTTCGAGCTGCTAGTGGAGTCCGGCCACCGCGGGCAAGCGGTCTACACCGTACCGACCCGCGCCCTCGCCAACGACAAACGGGCGGAATGGAAGGCGGCGGGCTGGGATGTCGGTATCGCCACGGGCGACCTCAGTGAGAACCTCGGGGCACCCGTCGTCGTCGCCACGCTGGAAACCCAGCGCCACCGCTTCCTAGAGGGCCAACACCCCGACCTCCTCGTGGTCGACGAATACCAGATGATTGCGGACCTCCGCCGGGGGGCGGCCTACGAGACGGTACTCGCCCTCGCCCCCAAGGCCACCCAGCTACTCCTCCTGAGCGGCAGCATCGCTAACCCTAAGGCTACGGCCGAATGGCTCCGCTCCCTCGGACGGACGGTTACGCTGGTCGAAGAGTATCGGCGGCCTGTGCCCCTCGAGGAGGTCTGGCTGGACGCCCTGGAGACCAAGGAGCCCGAAGGAGTCCGTAGCCCGATCGCTCGGGCGGTTATCAAGGGCATCCTCGCGGACCTCGGGCCCATCCTCGTCTTCGCACCCCGCCGACGAGCCGCTGAACAAATTGCCCGCGATATCGCCCATGGCCTCCCCATGGGCAACGGCCCCCAACTCTCCCCCGCCCAACGCAACATGGCCGGCGAAGACCTCTACCGCCTGCTCCGCCAAGGCGTCGGCCTCCACCATAGCGGCCTGACCTACGAACAGCGCAGCCTGCTCATCGAGCCGTGGGCTAAATCGGGCCGGCTCAAGGTCGTCGTCGCCACGACGGGACTCGCCGCGGGTATCAACTTCTCCCTGCGCTCGGTACTCGTGACAGACCGACGGTACGCGACGGACCACGCCGAGCGGGAAGTGCGCCCCGATGAGTTACTCCAAATGTTCGGCCGTGCGGGCCGACGCGGGCTCGATGAAAAGGGCTATGCCCTTTGGTCGGGGGATTCGCCGCGTCTCGGCGAGGCCAAGCCCCTCCAGCTAAAACGCGGTGAGAGCCTCGACTGGCCTGCCTTCCTCGCGCTGATGCACCGGGCACCAGACCCGCAGGCGGCGGCCCAGAAATTAGCAGGCTCATTGTTCACCCGTGAACCGGTGCAACTCGCCTTGGAGCAGCTCACGCTCCCCGAAGTCGTCGCCGCCCCTGCCCTGCCCGTGGTCATCCGTGAGATCGAAGAGATGTGCGGCCACAACGGCATCTGGCAAAGACTCCGCCCTTCC
>CAIYAN010000095.1 GCA_903924185.1 uncultured Opitutia bacterium
ACGCCTTGTGCCTTGCACCCGGCGGGGCTCTTCCCTACGCCAACCCCTAACTTTCCATGGATCGCAAAAATCTCTTTTTAGGTCTCGGCTGCGTCTCGCTGGCCCTGTTTCTGTACATCCTCAATGCCCCGAAGCCTACCCCGGTCGTCCCAGGTGCGCCGAAGGTGGTCGAGAGCGGTACAGCTGCCCCCGGTAAGGCCTTGGCGGCGGTTCCAGCTGCCCCCTCGGTCGGCACCGCCGGTGGCATGGCCATCAATCCAGCCGATGCCAAGCGGGTCACGCTCGAGAACGGTTTCGTCAAGGTCACCTTCACCTCCCGCGGTGGTGCGATTGAGAAGGTTGAGCTCCTCAAGCAGTTCGCCGATACCGAGCGCAAGGGCAAGGTCGTCTTCAACGACAACAACGCCGAGGCCGCCCTCGCCCTAGGCGTGCGCAATGCGCTGACCAATAAGGTCGAGCCAGTCTATTCTGAGTTCGTTGCGAGCGTCGACGAGAAGGCCCGCACAGTCACGTTTACTGGTAAGTTGCCGGACGGTACCCGCGTGATCCGTCGCTTCTCTCTTAACCTCGGCGAGAAGGAAGGCGAAGAGCCCTATGCCGTCCGCTTTAGTACGCAAGTCGTGCCGTCCGCCGCGGGCGTCGCCGCCACGCGCGTTTGGCTGTCCACCGGTTGCTGGAACTTGACCGCGGGCGACACCATTAATCAGTATCTTTCAATCTTAGCCCATGATGGCGATGACCTGACCCGCGTCGGTACCGATGTCTTTGTGGACTCCTCCGGATTCTTCGGCCTCGGTTCGCATAAAGCAGTGGCCGAGCAACCAGCCGCCGCGGTCGGTAAGCCTCACCAGTGGGTTGCCTCCGGTAATCAATTTTTCGCTTCCATCGTCCATGTGGACGCCGCTAGCCGTGGCACCCGCTCCGAATTCCTCGCCCGTCCGGTCGAATTAACCAAGGAGACCCGCGGCATCCAGGCCTTTGCTTATTGGGAAAGCCCGGTGGCGGCAGACGCCTCCATTCTGACCGAAGGCAATTTCTTCGTCGGGCCCAAGGAGTATGCCCGCGTCTCGGCCTTGGCCGATGGCCAGGTGGCCGTGCTCCAGTTCTCGAAAATCCTCGGCTTCATTTCATTTGGTGCCATCTGCAAACTCCTGTTGGCCTGCCTGGGTGGCGTGCATTCCTTGCTCACTTGGACGGGTGGATGGTCCTGGGGTTGGGCGATCGTCATCCTGACGGTCCTCATTAAAGTCCTCACGTGGCCGCTCACCGCCGCGCAGCAGCGCAGCGCCTTAAAGATGCAGCAGTTCGCCGGACCGATGAAGGAGCTACGCGAGAAGTACAAGGACAACTCCGAGAAGCTGAATAAGGAGATGATGAAGCTCTACCAAGAGCATAAGATCAACCCCTTCGCCGGCTGCCTCCCGATCTTCATCCAGATCCCGATCTTCTTTGGTCTCTACACGGCCTTCCAGACCACCGTGGAGCTACGGCTGGAATCCTTCCTCTGGATTCACGACTTGGCCGCGCCGGACACCGTCTTCCATATTGGCAGCTTCGGCGTGAACATCCTTCCGGTCCTCATGGGTATTACTATGTGGATTTCGATGCGTATGACCCCGAATCCTTCAGCCGACGAGACGCAGAAGATCATCATGTACACGATGGCCTTAGTCTTCCCAGTCATCTGTTATTCGCTGCCAGCGGCCTTGTCCCTTTACATGACAGTGCAGAACCTTTTGACGATTCTGCAGGCCAAGATGACCAAGGTCCCCACGGACGTGGTCGTGGTTGAGTCCCGGCCGAAGAAGGCTAAAGGCTGATTTTTCCCTAACCCCACCTCCCCATGTCAGGTCATAGCAAATGGCACACGACCAAGCGGCATAAGGCCGTCATCGACGCTAAGCGCGGCAAGGTTTTCTCCGTGCTGGCGAAAGAAATCTCCCTCGCGGCCCGTGCGGGCGGCGGTAGTCCCGAGACCAACGCTCGTCTCCGCACGTTGATGGATAAGGCCCGCGCGGCGAACATGCCCTCGGACAATATCAAGCGGGCGGTGCAGAAGGGGACTGGCGAAATTCCCGGCGTTGTTTACGAAGAGATTACCTACGAAGGCTATGCCCCCGGTGGCGTCGGTATCATTGTCGAAATCACGACCGATAACAAGAACCGTGCCGCGGCCGAAGTGCGCCAAGCCTTTAACGATAACGGTGGCAACATGGCCCAGACTGGCGCCGTATCGCATAGTTTCCAGCGGAAGGGCCAAATGCTAATTGGCGCAGCGCAAATCTCCGAGGACCAGCTCATGGAGCTCGCCCTCGAGGCCGGTGCCGATGACATCATTAACCACGGCGACCACTTCGAGGTCCTCTGCACGATTGCTTCGTACGACTCCGTCGCCAAGGCCTTGCAGGAAAAATCGCTGAAGCCAGAATCCAGCGAAATTGCCTACGTCACGAGCATCCCGGTGCCAGTCAGCGACGTGGCGATTGCGAAGCAGGTCATGGAACTCATCGACGCCTTGGAGTCCCTCGACGACGTGAAGGCCGTGCACGGTAATCACGAGATCGACGAGAAGTTGCTCGGTTAGGTCGATTTCCGGCTTCCCAGTGCGATGCCTTGCGGCCACCCTGTCGGGGTGGCCTCAATTTCTTCGTCCCGTCCTGGTCCACCCACCGTCCGCACGGCGGCCCGCGCGGTGATTTTGCGGGGGTCGGAGTTATTAGTCGTCCGGGTGCGGACCGATGAAGGGGAATTCCTGGTCCTCCCGGGCGGCGGGCAGGAGCATGGCGAAACGTTAACCGATACCGTCCAGCGTGAGGTTTTTGAGGAACTGGGCTTGAAGGTAGTTCCCGGTCGCTTGGTCTACCTCCGCGAGTATGTCGGTAAGAACCATGGCATGCACCGTATCCATGGACGCTTCCATCAGGTTGAAGCGGTCTTTCACTGTGCATGTGGTGATTTTTCGCCCATCGGTGGTGGCCTGACTACCGATCGTCGGCAGATTGGTTTCGAGTGGATTCCCTTGGAAAAACTGGCCGATTACCCCCTTTCCCCGCAGGGACTAGGGGCGATTATCGCCCAGTCCCTCCAGGATGGCTCCGCGCGTTACCTGGGTGATGTGCACTGAAGGCTTGCCAGCAGCCTTTCTGTTCCCTTTGTTCACCTTCCGCTTTTTGGGGGTATAGCTCAGTTGGTTAGAGCGCCTGATTGACATTCAGGAGGTCGAAGATTCGAGTTCTTCTACTCCCACCACTTTAAGAACCCCAGCCGACTTAGGTTGGGGTTCTTTTTGCCTAGCCCCGCGTCGCCAGGCCCCACCTTTTTTCTCGCTCACTCCCATCGGTTGTCCTTACCCCTATAAGCCTATTTCCTAACATGAGCAGCACCCATATCACCGAAATCAACGCCCGCGAAATCCTCGATTCTCGCGGCAACCCGACCATCGAAGTCGACGTCCGTCTGGCCTGTGGCGCGCTCGGCCGCGCCGCCGTTCCGTCCGGCGCTTCCACTGGCACCTACGAAGCCCACGAACTCCGTGACTCCGACGTGAGCGCCAAATCCTTCCCGAAGGGCGTTGACCCCAAGAAGCGCTACAACGGCAAGGGCGTCCTCAAGGCCGTCGCCAACGT
>CAIYAN010000096.1 GCA_903924185.1 uncultured Opitutia bacterium
ACCTGCGGTCTACTTTGCCGGCGTGGGTACGTTTGGGCGAAATCCTTGCCTTAGGGGGCTTAGGCCTTTGGGGTGGGCATCGTCTCGAACAGAGCCGTCGCGATTTGGGCCGAGTCGTCTTCGCGGTCGGCCTCACCGTCTGCCAGTTCGCTGCCTGGGCGTCGTATGGCCTGCCTGATATGCGCATCTTCGCAACGCCTGCGCAGGCGGCGGTTCTGCAGTTCTTCGTGGCCTTGATCGTTGGCGGCGTTGCCTTGGCCCGTAAGGATAAATTAATCGGCCAGATTTCCATCATCTTTGCGACGGTGGCCGTAGCCCTTTCCGTGCAAGCAGGCTCGGATGCGTTGACGATTGGCGTAGCGGCTGGGTCCATTGCCGCACTCGGGGCGGTGCTCCTCTCGCGCGGTGGGTGGGCTTCCTCCGCGGTCTTGGGGTTGGTTGGTTCGCTCCTTGGCTTGCTGATTTTATACGATGGTCGACCGAGTTCGGTCGAGCTTACGGCGGCGATTCAACTGGGCGCAGGGTTGGCCTTCCTCTCGCTTTGGTTTGCGGATCTTTTAGGTCGGGTCGAATCGAGTTTCGATGAAGTCCAAAAGAACACCTTTCTTTGTGCGGCGTTCTTTGGTCCAGCCGTGCTCAGTATTTCGGTCGCCGTGGGGGGCGATAATAACCGGGCAATTGCATCGTTGATTGTCGCCGTTTTTGCGACGGTGGTCGGCTTTCTGGAGCTGCGTCGCCGTCGTGTCGCCGCCGAAATCATCCTCACGTCAGCACTAGTCTTTGCGGCCGCCGCGGGCGCTTGGAAAGTTGAACAACGGCTCGTCTGGGCGGTCTGGATTGTGGCGGCAGCTCTGACGCAGTTAATCTACACGCGCACCCGGAGTGCCACCCTAATCTGGGTCGCGGAAGGCATGGCGGCCGCCGCGGTCTTCACTTACCTGAATCAAGCTCCCGTTCAGCCGTGGATGCGTCTCTTGGCACCGGTTTTGGTCGCGGCCTTAGCGGCGTGGCGTTTCAGCTGGGGGCAGGAAAATTTCGTGGTTTCAACGTTACGTCGGACGGTGAGTCTCTTGGCCTTGGGCTTGTTGGTCTGCTATGTGCAAAGCCAATTCCCCGTGATTGATCAGCCGTGGGCATGGTTGGTCGTCCTGCCCATCGCGGCCCTTTTCCGTGAGCCCAAACTCCTGTGGGCGATTCTACCGGCCTTCGTGTGGACGCATCTCGTCGTACTTACGTCGAATTTAGGTAGCAATTCAGGGGGTGCCGCTTGGCCGTTGTGGTGGGCTTTGGCCTTGATGGTCCTCGATGCGACCGCGGTCTGGTTCATTAATATTCTGGAGCACGGGTTCGCTCGGTTTGTACAAGGGGCTTTGGCTTTCGTTAGTGCGGTCTTACTGCTCAAGGCCTTGGCCGCAGGGCTGAATCTCCCGAGTCCACCAGTGCCTGACGCTGGCAGGGCGGTGGCCCTCTGGTTGGGTGGCATTGCCTTGGTGACGGCCTTGGCCGAAGGCTATCGTCTCCTCACGAACCGTCCGACGGTCGCGCTGGTCGCACAAGTGGCCTTCCTGCCCGCCTTCGTTATCTTGGCCACCGCTTGGGCTTGGAGTGAAAAGTCCCTCGCCCTGACTCCACTCTGGTTGGCTGGCTTGGCTTTGGCGCTCTACGGCTTAGCCCGGTTGAGTGTTGGCCTTGAGCAGATGGGCTCTGCTTGCCGCGTCCTCGTGGGTGCCGGACTGGGCTTGCTCGTCTTCATTTACTTTGACGCGTTGCCTGGTGCCGGGGTCTCGCTCCTTTGGGCGCTCGCCGCCGCCCTCGTATTCATCTTGGGTTTCGTGTTGAAGACCCGCTCCTACCGCATGCTGGGTATCGTCGGCCTCGTCATCGCCACTGGGCACGTCATCCTGTTTGATATCCATGATATCTTGGGTCGCATCGTCGCCTGTGCCACCGTGGCTGTGGCCTTCTTCGGGGTCGCTTGGCTGTATGGTAAGGTTGTTAAGAGTAATCCAGTAGAGGGCGGCTGAAGCTTCGCGGCCCGAGAGAGTAAACCAAGGTTTACCACCCCCGTGCGATTTATCATCGCAAGGGGCTAGTGCCGGATTCAAGGTGTCGTTGTGAATACCCCTATTCGTTACGATTGCCACGTCCACCTCGTCGGGAATGGTCAAGACGGGAGTGGCTGCTGGTTGCGCATCGAAGGGCTCTGGCTGAAGGTGCTGAGTGAGGTCATGCGCAAGGCCGTCGGGATGCCGCTACCGCTCATGCACAAGGACTTTGACGTAAAATACGTCGAGGCCTTGCGTGAACTGGTGCGAGGCTCCTACGTGGACAAGGCGCTCTTGCTGGCGCAGGACGAAGTGTACGACGAAGAAGGCAAGAAGTTGAACTTCGGGTCATTCCATGTGCCGAACGACTATTTGTTTAAGGTCTGCCGCCAGAACCCTGAATTCGTTCCCGCAGTCTCGATTCATCCAGGCCGCAAGGATGCGCTCGCGGAGTTAGACCGTTGTTTGGCGTCGGGCGCTCGGGCGCTGAAACTGCTCCCGAACTGTCAGAACGTGAATTGCTCGCTGCCGCAGTACGATGAGTTCTGGCGCCGGATGGCCGCCGCTGGGCTCCCGTTTCTTTGTCATACCGGGGGTGAGATGACCGTACCGGTGTTACACCGCTCTTACCAAGATCCCCGTATCCTGCGTCGTCCCTTGGAGCTGGGCGTTAAGGTCATCGCCGCGCACTCCGCTGGTAATAGTCACTTCTTCGATCAGAACTACTTCGGTGAACTCATCAAACTGATGGATGAGTTCCCGGGCCTTTACGCGGATACCAGTGCACTCAATAGCCCGATTCGAAGTGGGGTCTTGAAGCAGGTCAAGCAGTCGGGCCGCTTAGGGCGCTTCCTGCATGGCAGCGATTATCCCGTGCCCGTGGGGGCCCGCTGGGTCTGGCTCCGCGGCCTGATCACGCTCGCCCAGGCTTCGGAGGCCGGCAAGATACCTAACCTCATCGAGCGGGACGCGTTCCTCAAGCGCGCCATGGGTTTCGATGACGGTCACTTCACCCGCTTGGGTGAGATTCTCCGGCCGGTCTGAGGCCCTTAGAGCGCCTTCAGTAGGCCGGGGATATCGACTGATTCTCGAATCATCTTTTCGATGATGGGAATCTTATCGGCGTCCTGCCGCATCGTCTTCACCGACATATTATTGATACGCGCCGTCACTGCGA
>CAIYAN010000097.1 GCA_903924185.1 uncultured Opitutia bacterium
GCTCGGTTTGTGGAAATCTCTGGCGAGCGTGCCTATTTAACCGGCGACTTAGGTCGCATTACGGTGGAGGGGGAGGTCCAGTGTTTTGGCCGCGTCGATAATCAGGTAAAGCTCCGCGGGTTCCGTATCGAGCTCGATGAAATTTCTGCGACGTTGGCTGACCAGCCTGGCGTCGGTACAGCGGCAGCGGTTGTCCGTCCATTGGCGGGTAGCGATGAAATCGTCGCCTTCATCGTCGCCTCAGCCGCTGCGCCTAACATGGTCGATTTACGCGCAGCCTTGGCCCGACGCTTGGCGGTTTATATGTTGCCCGCCCACGTTGAGGTCTTGGAGAGCATGCCCCGGTTAAGTTCGGGTAAGGTGGACTTGGGGGCATTGCGTAAACGTGATCTGCAGGTGGCCGCCGTTGCCGATGATCCGCCGGCCGCTGATGAGCACGAAGCCGCCTTGCGAGCAATCTTAGCGGAGTTTTTTCCCGGCCGACGGTTGGCACCAGACGTAGATTTCTTTTCAGACCTTAATGGTCATTCCTTGCTTGCGGCTCGCTTGGTCACGCGGCTGCGCCGCGATCCACGTTATGCGGGAATCGGCGTCCAACACGTTTACCGCAATCGACTCCTCGGGACGTTGGCCCAAGCGATGGCCGGCCTTGGGGCGTCGAGCTCTGGTCGCCCGCCACCGGCCCATGAGGTCGCTTCCCTCAATCGCCGGTTTTGGTGCGGATGCGCCCAGGCGGCCTGTCTGCCTTTCCTCGTTCTGTTTCAGATGTTCCAGTGGCTGGCTCCGTTCTTTGCCTACCACCTGCTCACTGGCGACCACGATGACAGCATGCTGGCCGCCATCGTGGCGGCGTTAGGCACCTACTTGCTGGCACTGGCGTTATCTTTCCCCTTGGGCATTCTGCTGCGGCGGCTACTGGTGGGCCGACTTCGTCCGGGTAACTATCCGCTCTGGGGCGTAACCTATTTCCGTTGGTGGCTAGGCACCCGTCTTAACGAAATCCCAGCGGTCTACCTGATTTCTGGCACGCCCTGGAGGTCCCTGCACCTGCGTCTCCTCGGGGCGAAGGTCGGCCGAGACTGTCTCATTAATTCCGTCACCGTAGCGGTGCCGGAACTTTTGACTATCGGTGATGGCGCTTGTCTGGGAACCTTTGTGAATCTGGAGAACGCGCGCGTGGAAGGCGGACGACTTATTATTGGTCGTATCACCATCGGACGTAGTGCCGCCGTAGATTCTTATGCGGTGCTCGAAAACGATACTTCGGTCGGTGACGGCGCCAGGTTAGCTGGGCAATCCGCTTTGGCGGAGACGAAGCATATCCCGGCCGGCGAGACTTGGGCCGGGTCGCCAGCTCGTCCCGTGGTGGCTGATGCCGCGGGGCTGGCTCCGCCCCCGCGTCCTAACTGGCGGGCACGCACCGCCCGCATGGCGGCCTTTGCCTTGGGCGCGGCGGTGGTGGCGGTCCTATTTTACGTCCCCGTGTTCCCGAGCTTCGTTGCCATCGACTACTTGGATGCGCACTGGCTCGATTTGTTTGAGTCAGACCACCCTTGGTGGGAGACCTTTCCGCTCTTCTTCCTACTGGCCTTGCCAGCCTCGGCGATTCTCTTGGTTATCACGGCCTGTCTCGCTGGGATATTAAAGCGCTGCCTTCCGCGGCAACGCCCTGGCCGCTTTTCCTTGCACGGCCGCGAGTATTTCTGGAAGTGGCAACTCTCGGCGATACTCGATGCCTCTTTGCAGGTCCTGCACGGTTTATATGCCTCGGTTTATGTCGCCACTTGGCTAAGATTGCTCGGCACGAAAGTCGGCCGTGACGCGGAAGTCTCGACCGCCGAAGGGGTCGTGCCAGAACTTCTCGAATTAGGTGACGAATCCTTTATCGCGGACGGTGCGATGCTCGGCGATGAAGAGCAGCGCAGCGGCTGGATGGTCCTGCGCCGGACGCGCATCGGTCATCGTTCCTTTGTGGGCAACGGCGCCTACGTCCCAGATGGCTCAACTTTCCCCGATGACTTCCTGCTCGGGGTGCAGTCCAGTTCGCCGACCAACGAGCAGATGCAGCCGGGGCAGACCTGGATGGGGTCTCCGCCGATGCTGTTGCCAGCGCGTGAGACCATTGAGTCGCAGGATCCGACGTTGACCTTTCGCCCGAGTGTCGGTCGCCGCTTGGCTCGGGCCTGCATTGAAGGCCTACGCATCGTCGTGCCCTTGGCCTTCGTCATCGCGGTAGGTTACGTGACCGTCTATGAGACCATGGATTATGTGACGGAAGAAGACTGGCTGGGCTTCGCCGTCGCGTTGACGCTGGCGGGGCTTTGCTATGCCGCCACGGCCTTCGCGTTCGTTTGGATAGCCAAATGGCTGTTAATCGGGCGGTATCGTCCGCGCCTTGCACCTATGTGGACGCTGTTCGTCTGGGTCAGCGAAGCCGTGACGAACCTGTATGAATCTTTGGCAGTGCCGGCCATGCTCAATTACCTCCGAGGCACCCCCATGCTCGCGTGGGCCTTACGCCTCCTGGGCGTGAACGTTGGCCGCGGCACGTGGATCAATACGACGGACCTGACCGAGTTCGACTGCGTCACCCTTGGAGAGGGAGCGGAACTAAATGAGCACAGTGGACCGCAGACGCATCTATTCGAAGATCGGGTCATGCGAATTGGCTTAGTCAATATAGGTGCACGTGCCACCTTGGGCGTGCGCACCAC
Source organism: uncultured Opitutia bacterium (assembly GCA_903924185.1). Classification (GTDB taxonomy): domain Bacteria; phylum Verrucomicrobiota; class Verrucomicrobiia; order Opitutales; family UBA953; genus UBA953. Next base: position 2,715 of record CAIYAN010000097.1, read on the forward strand.
TGTGCTTTATGATGCATCCGTAGGGGAGGAATGTCGCCTTGGGCCGTTGACCTTGGTGGCCAAGGGTGAGCACACGCCAGCGCACACGTCGTGGGAAGGTACGCCCTCGGCGCCAGCGCCCATGAACTAAGATGCAAGTCTACGACCTTTCGGAAGCGGCATTATTGCCAGCGCCCCAAGCGGCCGACCTTTACCTTGTCCGTTTGCCGGAGCTCGGCCGTGGGCCTGCCGCTCAGGCGACCGTGCGGCGCGAGATTTTGAAATTACTCCGCGGTTGGTATGGCGCGGTAGTGGAACTCCACGAGACGGACACGGCACCGACGCTGACAGGCTGCCCCTTAAAGCTCTCAATCTCCTACGATGGGGAAGACGGGTGGGTCGCTTTGGGCGCACAGGCTAAATTAGGTTGCGATGCAGTCTTGGCCCAAGACTTCCCGGAAATGATGGACGTGGCCGAAAAGTATCTGGGAGTGCTCGTGGCGGAACGCATCCAGCAATCTCGGCTGCGGGCCGAGACCTTCGCCCACGCCTGGGCTAAGCATGAAGCGACCCTCAAGGCTATGGGCTGGGGTTTAGCCGAAGATCGAGTCGTGCCCGCACTCCTGTGTCACTATCATCGGCAAACGCAGGCGGTCGTAGCTGTAGTGACGGAATAGTTACACCTTGCCGGAGCGGGCAGGGGCGGCGGCTTTCGCTGGGGCACTGCGGTATTTCTTCACCAAAGCTTGCAGGAGGGCGACCGTTTCGTCGTCCGCGACGCCATCGACCTTAGACCCACGGAAGTGTCGTTGAAAAGCCTCGATGGCCAGACTGAGCGTCTTATCCGAGTTATCATCTAGGCGGTAGCCGTAGGTCCGCAGAAGTTGCTGGATAGCGGCGTTCGAGAGCTTTTTAGATTTCAGTAAGATGCGGAACACCTGAACATCCTTAGCGTCGGGCCAAGCGCCAACGCCGTTGGCGGCAAAGTACTCCCAGGGAAATAACGATCCGGGATCAATCTTGCGGCCGACGGCGATGTCGGAGTGGGCGACTACGTTCTCAGGGCTGATCCGGTGAGTGGCCACTAAGTGCTGGGCTAACGCGAGGACGGCTTCGACCTGGGGTTTGGGGTATGGGTTTACATTGCCGTCGTAATTAACGATCTCGATGCCCAGCGACGACTGGTTCAGGCTCTCGAATTTACCCCACGCGCTTTTGCCGGCATGAAACGCGGCGAGGGAGTCGGGACACATCCGAAAGATGCGCGCCTTAGGTACCTCGGCACTCACCAGGTAGTGGACGCCGACCGTATGTCCTTTGGTCCGACCCTGGAGGGTCTCTAGCGCAGAGGGCAGGGATGAGGCCGTATGGTGGAGGACCAGGATGGAGATTGGCAACTTACGGGCCTCAACCCCCGCCGAGGCCGGCCCTTGAATGACGGTAAGCTTCGGATTAACCACCAACAGCCCCTCCGACGTCCCGCCGGAGTCTTTCGAAGAGGTAGTACCGCAGCCCGAGATGGCTAAAATCGAACACAGAACGGCTAAACGCTTTAAATATGAGGGAGTCATGCTTTATGGCCTGATATTTATATAAATAATCGACCCCGCATGAACCCCCAAGACAATACCATAAACATGGTATAGAACCCATTATTCAATGACTATCTTTAGATTAGACATAATGTATATTGTGCGAAATATACCTATGGGCTCAACCTACTAGAAAGTGCGTTATTGATTGCTTGAGAGTTATCGAGCATAAATCGGCACCCCCATGAAAGTCGCTCGCCATATCATTGAAGCCCGTCGTGAAGCCATCGCCAAGTTACTGAGTAAGGTCGGTTACGTGCCGGTGCTCGAAATCTGCAAACAGTTTAATGTATCCGAGGCCACTGCCCGCCGCGACCTCACTGAATTGGAAAATCAGCGTCGCATCACACGCACGCATGGTGGTGCACTTTCGGACTTCAATCGCAACTTCCCGCCCCTTGATGACCGTAAGGTTGAGGACGCCGAAGCTAAACGCAAAATCGGTAATATGGCAGCATCCCGTATCAAGGCTGGTATGACTGTCTATCTCGACTCTGGTTCAACTATCTTCTTCGCCGCGGAAGCTATCGCCGCTTCCGGCACCCAGGATTTGCAGATTGTAACGACCTGTCTCCCGACGGCGCAATTGATCTCATCGCTCCCGGGCGTCGAGGTCTACATTCCCGGTGGTTTGTTCCTGACGCGTCACGCGATGGTCGCTGGCGACCGTACGCTCGAAGAAGTTGCCCGCTGGAATTTCGACGTGGCGCTCCTCGGCGCTGAAGGCATCGACGAAAACGGTCTCTGGAATTCACAGCGTGATATTTCTCACCAACAGCGTGAGGTTATCCGTCGCAGCGATGAAGTGTTGATTTGCATGAATAAGGTAAAGCTTGGCCGCGGCGGTCCCTGTGCCGTGACCCGTGATGTTTCCTCGCTATTCTTAGTGACGGATGCCGATGCCGCCGCGGTCTTGCAGGCGAAGGTCAAGATGGCTCCTGATCGCGTCCTCACCGCCTAAGTTTGTCCGCCTTGGACGCCCCTGGTAATGTCTCAAGACGCCCATCAGTCCTTGTTAGACCTTTCCCATGCGCTCGGGGGTGAGCGGTTGCGTATGGCTATATTGGGTGAAGGTAACACTTCCCTGCGCCTGGATGCGGAGACTTTTGCGGTCAAATCTTCTGGCTCAAACCTAGCAACGCTGCAACCCACCGACCTGACGACTTGCCGCTTCGATCGGTTGTTGCCGCTCTTGGATGCGACCGCCGCCACCGATGCGGAGATTGATAACGTCTTACTCGCGTCACGCGTGAGCGAAGCCGCCAAGAAGCCTTCCATTGAGGCCCTCTTCCACGCGTACCTTCTGACGTTGCCCGGCGTTGCTTGCGTTGGCCACGTCCATGCCATCGCGGTGAATCAGATTCTCTGTTCGCCCCGGGCGCGCGAGTATGCCGAACGGCGCGCCTGCCCCGATGAGATTGTCATGTGCGGGATTGAGTCGGTCTTCGTCCCTTACGCGGAGCCTGGTCTCGGCCTCGCTCAATCCATCCGCCGTGAGGTCCAGGCCTACGTCCAGCGCACCGGCCGTGGGCCCAAGATCATCTTACTCCAGAACCACGGTATCATCGCCGTCGGCCCGTCCCCGAAAGCCGTCCTCGGCTCCCTGCTCATGGCCGAAAAAGCCGCCGAGACCTTCGTCGGTGCGGCCGCCCTCGGCGGCCCGGTGTTCTTGACGGCTGCACAGTGCGAGCGCATCGCCGGTCGGCCCGATGAGCATTATCGTCAAAAGATGCTCGGGCTCTAATTGCCTTTTCGCTCTCCCTCCCCTTCCTGCTTCCCATGTCCAACTACCTTGCCATCGACCTCGGCGCCGAATCCGGCC
>CAIYAN010000098.1 GCA_903924185.1 uncultured Opitutia bacterium
TACTCGCGCTCGAGGACGACGCGGCCGCGGGTAGACCAAATCGCCTTCATCGCCGGGGAGGCGTAGCGGTCGGCAAGGACGTTAGGAACGGAATCGTGGTCCATCGGAAGTCAGGCTTATAGCAGGGTTAACGGCGGACGGCAAGCGCTCGGAGAAACAAGGCCCGGACGGCGACTTCCTCGTCACCCCCCGAATTGGAAACATCGAAGCATTCGGCACAGCCTAGTTGGGCATCGACCAATTCGGCCAAAGAGTAGCGGGCGGCGGCCGGGGCGACCTTACTACTGATATACCAAGCGTTCTGAGAGAAAACGTTGGCCGACGATTTCGCCGCCGAGCCAAAGGTGGAGCCATGGCGCATCGAAGCGGTTTCAAACGATCCCTTGGGTAAGCCCGCTTCGGAGACGCGGAAATCCCCCGAGTCGGCGAGGCTACGAATCTGGATGAGGAGGCGGAGGCGGTTCTGCAGGGCACTCAGCAGCGGCCGACAGGAATCTTCGTTGAAGAAATATCGGTCCAGGGCTTCGAGCGACCAAACGAGGTCACGCTCCGCGAAAGCCTCGATGGGCTCGAAAAAATCGCCATCGCCGAAGGTCGGCACGAGGAGATGGACGTCGGACTCTTTAAGCGTACCGCCGGGGCCGGCGTAGATGGCGAGTTTCTCCGACTCCATTAGCACCATACGGGTCGACTGGCCGACGCGCCCGACGATGACTTCCGGGACGCCACGCGCGAACTGCCCGCCGGCCTCGCGGAAGGTCTTCTCGATGAGGCCGAGCTGCATTTCGCCCTGCGGGTCATCCTTCGAGAAAGGGCTCTTCGCCGCCGAAGCATGAATGATATACTCGTTCGCCTTATCCTTGTAGGCGGTGAGGTCCTTGCGGCGACCATCATACGGCGTGAACGAAAGGATGACGGCGACGGGGCCTTCGCAAGCGGCCGCCCCAGCAAGCACGTTGGCCATGGCCAGTTTCACTTCATCCGACCGCGAGGGGACATTGTCGGCGATCCAATTGATATTACGTAACCAGACGACCTTGGCGCCGCCGAACATCGAAAGCGTGTTCACTGATTCCAGAAACTGAATCTCAATGCTCTGGGCGTCATCGACGCGCGTAATCGAGCCAGCGATGATTTCCTTGTCCGCTTCGGCACCAGCCTTCTGCAGCGCCTGATTATACAGGGCACGGGCGTCCCGCTCGACGAGGTATTCGTCTTTGCCGGCGACGATGGCGAGGGAAACAGGCATCCGTCGCCAATGTCCCCGCCCTCCCCCTGCGTGGCAATCCTAGTCTGTCCACAGTAGGCCGGCGGGAAATCCTACGGCCACTGGGCCACCCGACTTAATCCCCCCAACCGTTAAACCCCGTGGAGGAGGTCCTCGACGCGGTACTTGTTTAATTGGCGGCGCATGAGGTCGAGGGCGGTGTTCACGGCGCGAAGCTTCACTTGGACTCGGTCACCCGGCAGGTGGACGCGGCGCGACCAAACCCCCGTCGGCGAGGCGTAGCCAATGTAGACGGTCCCTACCGGATCGGCCTCGGTGCCGCCGGCTGGACCCGCGTAACCGGTTACAGACAAAGCGTAGTCTGATCCAAATTTCTCCGCGGCCGCGGTCGCCATGGCGGCAGCGCACTCAGCGGAAACAGCGCCA
>CAIYAN010000099.1 GCA_903924185.1 uncultured Opitutia bacterium
AGGCGCGAATCTGGAGCTTCTTCGGGGGAATCGAGGTGGGCGGTTGCATCGTGAGCCGTCGGGATGCCCACCCTGGACCACCTGTCAAGGGGCGGACTCATGATACACAGCGAAACCCCATCCCCGAATGCCGCCCCTGTAACGAGGTAGGGGCAGCACCGCGTGCTGCCCTAGGCGGATAGCGGTTAGCGGTTGGCGGTTAGATGATGCAAAGAAGCGCCCGGCCACCAGCATCGAGGTAGGGTTGGCACTGCGTGCCAACCTAGCTGCCTCTCGCGGGCTCCGCCCGCGCTCCGTAATCTGTACTCCGTACTCTGTAATCTCGCGGCCTCCGGCCGCGCTCACCTTTGCACCCTTTAGCCGCTCCCCGCTCCCCCTTTTCACCCTACCTGTTTTGTCATCAACCTTTGCACTGCCTTCGCAACTTCTCCGTACTCTGTACTCCGTACTCTGTAATCTCGCGGCCTCCGGCCGCGCTCACCTTTCCACCTTTGCACCGGCCTTAGGCCGCTTTGCACCTTTGCACGGCTCCCCCCTCCTCCCTCCCCCCTCCTCCCTTCCACCCCTCTCTTTAACTTTTCGTTTATTTCGTTTACGAAAACCGAGCACTCTGCCAATCTTCCTCCATGTCCGCCCAACCTTATCGCTATCGTCAGTCTAAGGCCCCTGTCTTATCCGTCGAGGAACGTGCCACCGTCGCCGCGTTTACTTCGCGAGCCAAGGCTGCTGGTCCGTTGCGTATCCAGGTCGGGCAGGGTAGGCCGATTCTGGTGCCCAAGGCTCTGCATGCGCAGATCTTCGCCTTGCTCAGTCTGGCCGCCGAAGGCACGCCTGCGGCCGTCGACCGTCTTACGCTGACGCTGACCACCCAGCAGGTCGCCGAACGCCTAGGCGTCTCCCGTCCGCACGTCGTCAGCCTCATCGAATCTGGTAAGTTAGTCGGCGACAAGGTGGGCACGCACCGACGGGTTCTACTCGCCGACCTTGAAGCCTATCAGGCCCGCGAGTCCGCCCGCCGCTCCCAAGCCCTGACCTCCCTCATGCGCCAGACTCGCAAGCTCGGCCTCGGCTACTGATGTCTTGGCTAGTTTATGTCATCTCGACCAGACATCCTATTTCTGGACGCCAATGTCCTATATTCTGCCTGCTGTCGGGACCTTTTAATTGAGGCCTCGTTAGTAGGTCTCTGCCACTGTCGTTGGTCGGGCCTAGTCCTCTCCGAGGTCAAGATCGCGTTGCAGCGAAAACGTCCAGACCTTCGGCCACCGCAGTTGGACCGTTTATTCGAGCTTCTTGCCCTGGCTTGTCCGGAGGCGCTAACCCAGCTTCGACCCGCAGTATCGCTCGGATCGCTACCGCTTATCGATCCGGCGGACGGCCATGTCATCCAGGCCGCGTATGCAGCCCGGGCGGGTATCGTCATTACCTTCAATCTCCGGCATTTTCCACGCCGCCACCTCAGTCCCTTAGGGTTGAAAGCCGCAACCCCCGACCAGTGGCTATTCTCGAAGACTAAGGCCGACCCTGTGGGCATGTGTGCGCTCGTCGAGCGCTGCCGTCTCCGGCTTGCTCGCCCGCCAATCAGTAAGTCCGATCACCTCAATGCCCTCCGCCGCTCCGGCCTCACTCAGCTCGCTGATTTCCTAGCCTCGAGCTAGGGTTGGCTGCCTCTGGTAGGGACAGCACCGCGTGCTGCCCTAGCTATCTCTCGCTGTAACAAGGTAGGGTTGGGACTGCGTACCAACCTAGCTGCCTCTCGCGGGCTCCGCCCGCGCTCCGCAATCTGTACTCCGTACTCCGAACTCCGTACTCTGTAATCTGATTACCACCTTTGCACAGGAGCTCCGCTCCGATTTGCACCTTTGCACTGTCTCCACGTCTTTCCGTCCTCCGTACTCTGTGATCTAACCTGCCACGCCCCTACCTGTTTTTGTCATCCACTTTTCCACTTTTGCACAGGAGCTCCGCTCCGATTTGCACCTTCGCACGGTCTTCGCAACTCTTCCGTACTCCGTACTCTGTACTCTGTAATCTCGCGGCCTCCGGCCGCGCTCACCTTTCCACCTTCGCACAGGAGCTCCGCTCCGATTTGCACTTTTGCACGGCTGCCTTTCCGCACTCTGTCCTCCGTACTCTATCCTGCCACGCCCCTACCTAAACAAAAGGGAACGCGGGCCGGCGAACCGGCACCGCGTCGAACGGGGACCCCCATTCCTTATCCGAGAAGATGGTTAACTACCTCCCATCACTCAAGGCCTTAACGATGATAGAAAGTTCCTAGCACGAGCTATACTTGCACTAGGAACTTTCTATCATCGAAAACCGCTTAAGCTTACCTTAGCCGACAGCCAAGTTCCTCTCAGGTGTGTAGGCCATCTCGGGATGGCTGAGATATCTCTCAACGGGGCGCAGTGCGCCCCGTTTTCCTTTGGTCGGTCATAAGTACAGGTCAGGATGCATTTAGCACCTTGCCCAGCTGCTGAGAACTTGCCTCAGCGAATGGACTTAAAAAGGGGGGCGAGGTCTGGACTATCCTTTGTCGGAAGGCTGCCCAAGGTGAGGCAACCGTTCATCCCAGACCCCATTGCACGCTCAATTTGGAATACCTCCGGGGACATGGCAAATCACAAAAGACAGGACAACCCCCCAACCACTCTGCATCGGGTAGGGGCGCGACTGCGTCGCATCCGTTTGCCGCGCAACGTCCGTCCGCCTGCCTTCCAAAATTCCGCTCTCCGGTCCCCCCTTTCACTCTGTAACGAGGTAGGGTTGGCACTGCGTGCCAACCTAGCCGCCTCTCGCGGGCTCCGCCCGCGCTCCGCACTCTGTAATCTAACCTGCCACGCCCCCCTCGCGAGCTCCGCTCGCGCCCCCTATCTCCCCTTCGTCGGCTTGGCGGCCCAACTCATACTGGCAATGAGGTAGAGGATCCAGCCGAGCGGCACGAACAGCATCACGATTCTAATCAGGATGGTATCGGTCTTCCACTTATGCGCAAGTCCCGCGCAGACCCCGGAGACCATGGCATCGTCGCTACTGCGGTAATGGTCATTGGAGGCGCTAGTCGTTGTCGCCGGCGGCGTGGCTGCACTGAAGACCACGAAAATGGATTTAGCCTGGGCGCCGTTCGTTAAGAATTCCACCTCGAGGCCAGGTGCGGGGGTCTTATCCGAACTCAGCCAGTCAGCCGCCGAGAAGGCGTACCGGACGCCATCGTTCCCGCTGATGAAACCCGACGAGGTCTGGAAGGTGTAGCCGAGGACTCGGCCATGGATAGTGCGCTGGCTTTGCGGATAAGCAGGAGCTGCGGCTGGGGTCGGTGCGGCGGGTGTCGGGATATTTGCTGGAATTGGCGGCGGTTCATGCGCCTGCACGGGCTGCTCCCATGCGGAGGCTTGACCCAGCAGGGACCAACCGCTCATCCCTTTTTTCCAGTAGTGGTCGGTGGCCCGTAATGAGCCGTCGCGGAGTTTGGCGCCAATCTCATGGGCAAGGAATTCCCCGATGACGTTGCCGGCCCGGGCGATCTTGATGGTCGAAAGGTTATCCATACGTTTCAGGTCGCTATCTTGTCCGAGGGGTGGCGGCGGATGCCAGCGAAAAGCACCGCGGTTTTCTTTAACATTTGCACTGCAAACCTCTTGGCCCGTATATCCTCTGGCCCCACGATGACAATCGAGCTCAGCAAAAGTAGCCCCTCGGGCTGTTGCCCGAAATGCTCCGCCCCGCTCCGTCCGGAGATTTATTTCTGTCCCTATTGCGCGGAGGGTTGGCGGAATTCCGAGCAAGGCTTGGAGCCGACCCCGGAGCCAGTCTGGGATGCGGAGACACGCATCCGCCTACGCGCCGGCGGCGCCTATGAGGCCTGCCTTCTGTATCTGGTCGCGCTGTTTATTGCCAGTCTGCCCCATTTCATTCTCGGAGATCAACAGGGGGGCCGTACGTGGGATGTCATCCTGAGTGCGGTTTGCATCGGGGTGGCTAGCCTGTGGATTGGTTTCCGGAACTTCCCCCTAGTTAAGGAATCACTTCGGCTGAGCGGGCTGGTCTCTCCGTGGTTCCTCTTGTCAGCCCTCATGCTCGTGCCGTTGCTGGCGGTGAACCACTTCTACCATGCGCTCCTGCTCAAGGAGACGTCGGTCGTCATTGACCCATCCATCTACGTGCTGGCTGATCAGCACGCTTGGGTGGCCGGGTTGTTCGTTTGCGTGTTCCCAGCGGTCTTTGAGGAACTGGGCTTCCGGTCTTATGTCTACCCCTTGTTGCAAAGGGCGCTGACCCCGGTTTGGGCGGCGGTCATCAGCTCGGCGCTCTTTGCCTCCCTGCATTTCTCCTTCTGGAGCTGGCCCTACCTTTTTTCATTAGGGCTCCTCTTCGCGTTTACGGCCACGAAGTGTCGAAGCGTCTGGCCCTGCGTGGCCCTGCACTTCGCCCATAACTTTGCGGTTCTGTTCCTGTTGCCGCGCTACTAGTTTGGGGTTGCGGGCGTTTCTATATTTAAATAAATAGAGACATGGAAATGCTTTTTTTTGGCTTGGTATTTGGCGCCATCGTTGCCGCAATTGCTTCGTCTAAGGGGCGCACCCCAGTGGGGTGGTTCTTTTTTGGATTTTTCTTTGGTTGCCTCGCGATTATCCTCGTTCTTGTCCTGCCCAACTTGAAGGAACAGCAGGCTAAGGAGCAGCGTCTGGAGGAAGAGAATCGCCGCATCCGCGAGCAGGTTCGCCAAGAGCAGATGCGTCTCGAGGCCTTCCGTCAGCAGACCAATAACCGCTTGGATCGGCATGATCAAGTTCTGCAGATCGACACCGCTCCGCGGATGGAGTCCCCCTTGGGCTTAGGCGGTGCCGCTGGTATGCCGCCCGCTTTACCGAATGGAGCTCAGGACGACCAGCGCCCGATTTGGTTCTACGTCAAAGGTGCTAATCGTTGTGGCCCCGTCAGTCTCGGTACCATGCGCGCACTCTTAGCGGGCGGCGAGGTCAATGCGGATAGTCTCTTCTGGCGAGCGGGCATGTCAGAATGGCAACCTGGTCGGAACGCGCCTGAAATCCGCAGCCTCCTCGGTTAAGCCATGGAAACCGAAGGCACATACATTCTGTCCGGGATTATCCAGGGGCCACTCCCGCCTGGCCCGGATGGAAGTGACCAATTGAAGCAATTTAATGCCAAGGTGGCCGCGTCAGGGATTACCCTAAGCCTACGTATCGACGGACCGAATTTCTCGTTATTGGCGGCGGATCGCGCCATCGAAACCGATGCCGTCTCGGCTTCAGAAATCGAAGGGGTGCTCGAAGCCGCCTTCGGTTCGTTGCTTGAAGCTTATCCCGAAGGCATGCGCCTGTCCGTGATGTCGACGGTTCGCAGTAGGATTTTCTTGGGCGATCGTGAACATCAAGCAGTCTACGTTGTGGCTTTCCCTGGGGTCATCAAGGTAGAGTCCGCCGCGGTGAAGGCAACCTTGGCGCCACGTACACGCCGCTTTTCTTGGAAGCATAAGGCTCTATTTGCTGCTGGGGCTTTGGTTGTCCTCGCGCTCGGCTTCTGGACCTCGACTATTTGGGTCGATTACAGTCCCGCTAAGCAGCAAATCGCTTTGATGTTCAAGGGGAATAAGCTCGAGAACATCCGTCTGAATTCCGACGCGCTGGGCGATGTTGTTCGGGTGGAGAAAATGGACCTCAGTTCCCTCCGTAAGGTCATCAAACTACAGGTCTCACGTGGAGCGGGCTGGGAAAATGCCCCTGCGGCTACCGATACGCCAGCCAACCAACTGCAAGCCGCTATCTTCGTCCGGCGTTATCTAAAGGTCACTTTTGTCGACGTCACCGGAAATGTCGTGCTCGACCGTGATGGCAAGTTACTCGAACGCACCTTACGCGTCGCCGGCCTGAAGACGGAAGAGGTAATCAGCGTTGAAGTCCCTTTGCCCGAAGGCCTGCCAATCGCCGAGCTCATCATCGCGCCTTAACCTAGCTGCCTCAGGTAGGGACAGCACCACGTGCTGTCCTAGTTGACCAGGGGTTGTGCTGCGGCCTCCAGCCGCTTGCCAAAATTCCGGTCCCCGGTTCCCCGTTTCGCTCTGCCTCTGGTAGGGTTGGCACTGCGTTCCAACCTAGTTGCCTCTCGCGGGCTCCGCCCGCGGGTAGGGGCGCGATTTATCTCGCCCTCCTAATCATGACAAGGGCGCGGCAAAGCCACGCCCCTACCTTTTTATGCACTGGTTACTCCGTAATCTGTACTCCGTACTCTGTAATCTAACCTGCCACGCCCCTACCTGTTTTGGTATTCACCTTTGCACCTTTACACAGGCCACCGGCCGTTTTGCACCTTCGCACGGTCTTCGCATCTTTCCGTCCTCCGTACTCCGTACTCTGTAATCTAACCTGCCACGCCCCTACCTTTTGGTATTCATCCCGAAGAAACCTTAGGGAATAGGTATCAGGCTAGATGGATTGCGGAAATGCCGTTGCATTCACCATCCTATCCCAATGTTGCTCGTCTACGTCGATGAGTCGGGATCACCTTCATCTTCGCGTACCGACCCAAACTATCCGATTTTCGTCATGGCAGCCTGCGTCTTTGAGCCGGATGTCTACGCTTCGCGGTTACTTCCGGCCGTGGGCACGTTGAAGATCAGACATCTAGGCTCTGATTCCCCCGTTTTGCATGAATCTGAGATCAGGAAGCGGCTCGGTATTTTCAACTTTAAGGGCGACGTTCAGGCCCGGACTGCCTTCATCGAAGGACTTTCCTCGGTTGTCCAAGATTGCGTGCCCCGGGTCGTGGCAGCGGTTGTTTGTCATTCTGATTCAGAAAGAGATGTTGATCTGGTCGCACTTAAGGCCCTTTGGGCAGGATTCCAGCGCCACGCATCGGGTCGCAGCCATTGGGTCTTTGAGCGGCGCGGTAAACGTGAGGATGCGGCAGTGAGCAAGGCGTTCGACTCACTGATGTTGTCCGGCGCCACCCATGAGTTTGTCTCCAAGGGGCGTGGTCTGGCAGGGTTGGAGATGGCCGATATGCTCGCCCGCCCGATTGGACTCAGCGTACTCCGTCCAGCTCAGCCAAATCGGGCGCTTGAGGGCCTCCGCGAACGTATGACAATTTTGGTCGTGTAAAAAATAAGCGCGGGCCGGATGAACCGAGCCCGCGCCGACTGGGATAACCCCTGTCCTGCATTTAATCATAATCTTCCCCCGCCGCTTTCAAGCCGTAAAACCCCCCAGGCCGCATCCAGGTAGGGACAGCACTGCGTGCCAACCTAGGTGGTAGCGGTTAGTGGTTGGCGGTTAGGCAATGCATAGGCGACTCCAGCCGCCCGCTAACATCCCGGTCCCCGCTCCCCCGTTTCACTATGTATCGGGTAGGGTTGGCACTGCGTGCCAACCTAGCTGCCTCTCGCGGGCTCCGCCCGCGGGTAGGGGCGCGATTTATCTCGCCCTCCTAACCAAGAAGGGCGCGGCAAAGCCACGCCCTTGCCTCCGGTAGCACTGCGGCGGCCAATATCTTGGCGGGTCTGCGTCGGCGACGTGTCCGATCCGGATTACGAAAACTCGGCATGCTTAGTCATGCTTGCCGACCCAGTCCTCATTCGCAAGATGTTGATATGAAGCGTCGCCGGCCCAGTTGGTTTGGTCCTGAGTATCAGCCGCCAGGCGATGACGTTAGAAAACTCATGAAGGATCATTGGGCTGTGCCGTTTTGGGGCATCCGTGAATCTGGCCCGACTGGCGTGGTGTTCTTTAATCAGGCAGATGCAGATATTTTTTTATCTGGGGACTCGCCGGCAAAGAAACTGAAGCTCAAGGTGGTTTTATTTCATATGCATGCCACAAAACCTGAGAAGCGCGACTGGCTTGCCGACCTAGGGGTTTCAGCTGTGAGGGAAGACTGCTCCCGTACGAAGATTGGCTATACTTTGGAATGGGTGCCTTTACTCCGTCAGGGGCGTAAGCCGTTTGGATTGATCCCCAACATGGTTTGCGATGACGCCGTGAAGGATTTCTACGTCTTGGATGCCGACTTCGAAGCCCATGTCTTCGGGGACGGGTTCACCCTGGCGCAGCGGCGCGAGTATGCGAAGGAGCTGGGAGCCGACATCGGCCTGGTGGAGCCGCTTAAGGGAAATGGGACTAAAAAGGGCGACTTTTGACGTCTTCAGATTATTGTAATGATGTAAACCTAGCAGTACTTGAAATCACGCAATCCAAGCACCGCTATTATTACGCAAGTCATTGTATTACAGTATTTAGCGAACCTGAAACCTATCGTCGATTGAGGGCCGAATCAGGTATGGTGCCAGTCCTATGTACCCCGCACCCATCCGTAAGAACTTCACCCACGAATACCAGACCCCCGCGACGCCGGCAGCCGTTTGCGCTGCACTCCAGCGGCTATCCGATGCCATCCCGGGCGTCTCCATCAGCCAGCCCGCGCCCGATGAGGCACGCATCGAGGCGCCCGGCGCCCTGATCCGCGTCAAGCTGCGAGCCGCTGCCGGATGGACGTTCGTCGCAACCAGTTTCAAGACCTGCGCTCAGTGGGCCTGGCGCAAGGTCATGGCGATCTTGCATCCCATTCTTCAGTTCCGCCGTACGGATTATGCGAAGGATATCTCTGCGGAGAAACCTCAGGCCAAGAAACCGACGGTTTCCGTCTGGAAAGTTGTCAGCGAGTTCATGGACGATCCGCAGAAGTCCCGACATGTCGGCTTCGCCAGCAAGGCGATCCAGCAGGCCAAGGATTGCGTCTATTGGGATGGCGAGGCTTTGCGTGTGATCTTAGAGCGACTCTACTTTGCAGCTCAACGTATGCGTGAGGGCGGGCATAAGGGCATTACACGTGACACCTTTTTTAAGAAGTACGTGAACCTGCGTGGTTTCCGCGCCCATATCTCGAATACTCAGGCCACGAAGTTTCGTGAGGACTATGTTGCTGAACATAACGGCAAAGAATTCCTCGGACGAATGCATGTGACCATCGGTGCGCGCCACAATGAGGCCGGCTGCATGTCGATCCATTTCGAGTTCTGCCCAGACTGCCAGCGAATCATCATCATCCGCTGCGGAAAGCATGGTCGCACCTATAACTCCTGAGCGGTTTCACTTTCCATCCAACTTCTATACCACCATGAAAAAACCAACTCAGCTCAAGTTCCCCGCCACACCTCGCACGAAGTCTCCCGGCCGAGGGATGCGCGAACTTCGCCTAACCACCAACTCGAAGGGCGCCCAGACCTTCATCGCGAAGATCGAACCACACTTCACCATCGTCGTCACCGGCGGCCGTAAGCCCACCGTCAGCCTGCTATACTCCCACCACGGCATCACCTTCGACTCCTTCGAGCTCAACGGTAAGTTCGAGAAAGTAATCGACCACATTCGCGCAAAGTTCCCCGAACTCCGCGTCGACTGAATTACTTGCACCGCCTCTCGCGGGCTCCGCCCGCGGGTAGGGGCGCGATTTATCGTGCACTCCCCAGCCAACCAAACTCTAGCCAACCAGCGAACTCGCGGACGCAGGATGCGTTAGAACTCCACCTTCGCTATGCCGGGGTTATTGGCGTGGGCATGGATGAGGTAAACCTCGACTTGCTCGACCTTTAGCCCGGTGAGCTTGGCGACTGCGTCGCGGTACATGCCCATCTGATGTCGATAGTTCTCGAGCAGTTTCGGCAGCGTCCCGCCATCAGTCTTGAAATCGAAGATGGTGGCGCGTTTGCCCGGTACGATGTGCACGCGGTCAAACTGGCACGAGACGTATTCTCCGTTCACGTTGCGCAGCACGGCGTCGCGCTCACACCAGAGCAATGCGTCGGCCGAGGGTTTCGTGAGGAGGATTTCGCGGATTTCGGGCACGGCCAGGCATCGGGTAATCCGTTCGATGGCCTTGGTTTTGACCGGGATGGAAACTTCTTCCATCGGTAGTTCGCCAATCTTGGCCAAGAAGGCGTCCGCATCCCATTCCAGATGCGCGAAATAACCATGCACGACGGTACCGAAGGCCATCCCCTTGGCATCATCGGTCTGCGGCTGCCACGCACGCGTGAAGTGCTTGTTGCCCTTGGACGGCAGCACCCGCTTCAAGCGGGTGGCGGGGCTGAAGCCGCTGGTGTCCACGGCCTGGGGCTTGGCCAACGCGCCCAGCTTGTCCGCCTTCTTTTCCTCCGCCGCAATCCGCGTGGTAATCCAGCCGTCATCGTTGGCGTCGCTGGCCCACACGAGCTTGGCGTCAGGTTGACCCTTCAGCTCCACGGTGCTGCTTTTCTTGTCCGGCAGCACTTTCTCGAGGAACAGCGCGATGTCGTAGGTGGTGGCGTTCTTATTGAAGCCAGTCTGCTGGCTTTTCGAGAGTTCGTTCGAGATGAGCACGAGGCGGTGCTTCGCCCGGGTCATCCCGACGTATACCTTGCAGAGGCTACCGTAGCCGCTCTCGGCCTTGGCTTCCGCTTGAGCGGCGGCCAAGCGGTCATCGAGGCGGGTGACCGCTTCGCCCGGGCTGCAGAGCAGCCAGCTCGGCTTGAAGTCCGGTCCCTGCAACGTCAGGAGCTGGCCGCCGCGCGGTTGCGACATGCGGATCTTGCTGTCGTTCAGCCGCGGCATGTAGACGACGTCATACTCGAGTCCCTTCGAGCGATGGATGGTGATGACTTGCACGGTGCGGGGGTCGGCCTTGTCCCGCATCTGGGTGTTTTCGCAGAAAGCCACAAAGTCTTCGAGGTCGCGTTCGCCCTCCCGGTCGTACTGGGCCGCGAGGGTACGGAACTGCCCGATGCGCTTGCGGATGAACCCGCGGTCGTCGGTATAGTCGATGCCGGCGGTCAATTCGTTCACCAAGGCTTCCGCGCCCTTGGCTGCGAAGGTCGACGCAATGCGCGCGCAGGCGAGCGGCCAGCCTCCGCATTGGCGGATGTAGGCGTTGGCGGCCGGACTCATCTCGGCGAAGCCCTTGGGGAGCCCATTGTCGCTATGCACCGTGGCATGCAGCAGGCCGATCAGACCCACGGTCGCGGGATTGTCCTTCATCGCGCTCAATTTGGCCTCGTCGGTGGCGTCAATGCCCGCGCGGCGGAGGGTGTCCGTGATGACCGTGGCGTCGTCGTTCTTCGACACCAGGATCGCGCAGGTCATGCCCGGTCGGAGGCGACCGTCTTCGCCGATGATGCCCCCGCTCTTTTGATGAAGATGCGCGGCGATCCACTTGGCCTGGGCCACGCAATCGTCGTCGGTCTCGCTCTTGGGCAACTTGATCCAGGAGGCCTCCCCCTTAGGGAAGATGCCACTCTCAGGTCGGATGGCCTTCTGCTCCGAGAAGACCGCAGCCCATTCGCTGGCGGCCTTGGGTGAAAAGCCCTCGGTTTCGTTCGGGTTGACGGTGAAGACCGTCGGAGAGAGGCGCCCGAGGGCCGCATTGACCAGGTCAAGCACGGGCGGAGCGCAGCGCCGCGTCTCGTCCATGGGCTTGAGCTTGCCGCCGCCTTGGACGATATCGCTACCCACTTCGGTCAGCAGGCGTCGGTTGCCGGAGCGCCATTCGTAGAGCGATTGTTTGGGATCCCCGACGACGAAGGCCGTGCGGTCCTCGGGCGGGGCGGAGATGATTTCGGCGATGTTCCGCTTCAGGACTTCGAACTGCTGCGTGCCGGTGTCCTGGAACTCGTCGAGCAGCCAGTGCTTGATGGTGCAATCGAGGCGATACTCGATGTCGAGCTTGTCGAGCTCGGGGGTGCTCAGCAGCAGCGTGACGTAATCCGAGAAGCCCAGCCGCCCGCCCTCGCGGTTGATCTTTTGATAGGCTTCTTCGTAGCTCTTCAGGCAGGAGTGCAGGGCGCGCGTCTGGCGGAACCTGGCCGTGACGAGCCGATCCACCATGCCCAAAGCCACGTTCCGAGCCGCGGCCGCCTGCTCAAGGCTGAGGGTGTAGGGGTTCTTGTCGTAGCTCAGGGTCACCGGGAGACCGGCCTTCGCGTTGAGGGCCTCTTCGAGGAAATTCAAGACCATCGAAGCATCGCCGCTGCTGGCTCGTCCGCTGGCGACGGCGCCTTTGAGCAGTTCCAAGGCCTTCGGCACCGTTTCCACAAAGGTGTTGTCGATCCAATCGTTGAGGACCGCCCAATCGCGGCCGTCCTCCGTTTTCTTCGCATAGCCCGCCCAGCGAGGTGGGGTGTTCCCCCAGATGACGTCTTCTTGCCCCCATTTGGATGACTCCGGCGTGAGCGTGTACAGTTCGTGATGGTTCTTCGCCATCTCCAGGAGGTTCTCGATCGGCGAAGCGCTGTTCTTCTCGTCGTTATAGTCCGCCAGCGAGGCCAAGAGTTGGGCTTGGCGTTCGCGGTCCGCCCCTTGCAGCACATGGCTGAGCGCCTCCAGACGATTCTTGTCCGCCTCGCTGTCGGGGACGGTCGTGGCGACGCCCGAGCTGATGCCGACTTCGAGCGAGAAATTGTTCACCAGTTTCGCGAAGAACCCGTCCAACGTTCCCATCGTCAGGCGGTTGGACGCCAGCAGTGTCGAGCGTAGCAGCTCTTGGAAGCGCCCTCGATCGTACTGGCGGTAATCCAGGCGCAGGCGATTGCACAGCTCGACCCGCTCATTCTTGTCGATGGCCTCTTGGGCCTGTCCTTTGAGCGCAGCGTTGTCTTCGGCCTCAGCCGCATGCTTGAGCTTGCTGACGACCCGGACGACGAACTCGGCGGCGGCCGCACGCGTGAAGGTGAGGGCGGCGATCTGCTCGGGTTTGACTTCCTTGCGGAGGAGCAGGCCGATGATGCGGTCCGAGAGTTGGAAGGTCTTGCCGGTGCCGGCAGAGGCGCGGATGGCCAGGTTATCGTTGGTGGCAGGGGCACTCATGGTTAGGCAATCGGGTTGGGGTTGACCTGGCCGAGTAGGGTGAGGTCGAGGTAGTTGCCAGCTGCCCGTCGCGAGAGTTCCTCGTCAACGATGGGGTAGGCCGGCTCTTTTTCGGGTGGCTGGAAGTTCTGGTTCTCGCCCGACTGGATGCGGCGGACGATTTCCTCGAGCGCTTTGACCGCGTGTGTGGCGACCTTCTCGTAATTCTCCCAGACTTGCACGGCATCCGGTGTGGCCGCAGCGGTGATGCAGATGTAGGCGAGTTCGAGCGACTGGATCTCCGGCCGCAGGGTGGTCAGGAGGTGGTGGTAGGCCGGTAACTGAAGGTCGGTCCAACCCATGTCCTGCTGCTTAAGCTCTTTCTTGAGTTGCTTGGGGAGTACAAAGTCGATGCCCGGCATGCGCGGGGCGTTGACGTTCAGTTCCTTGACGTGCTCGCCTTCGGGGTTCCTGGCTGTATCGAAGCTCTTGTAGTCGATGAGCCGGTATTTACCCGTGGCGGCGTGGAAGTCCAAACGGTCATAGCGGCCCCGGACTTTCATCGTCCCGATCTTGGCCTCCTTGGGCAGCCACTCCTCGACTTCATGGATGACCCAGCCGTCGCGGACGAGCTGAGCCTGGTGCGGCGCAAAGTTCGCCAAGCGTTCCCGGGCCGTCTCCCGCTGCAACTGGAGCCCTGGCTCGAGGTTGCGGCCGTAATGCTTCTCGAAGTAGGCGTCCAAGGCTTCGTCGAACTTCTTGGCGATCGCGACTTCGTCGTCGAGGAGGCGGTTGGCCTTATCCTTCGCGAAGTGGTAGAGGGTGTCGTGAATGAGCGTGCCGAAGCCCGCGCGGTCCAGTTCGGCACCTCCGTGGGTCGACTCCGACATCCCGAGCGCGTTCTTGAGCCAGAAGTCCGATGGGCTGGAGAGGTACTGCTTGAAGGTCGTGACCGAGATCTTCTCCTGCATCTTCTTCACCATATCGGCCTTGCCGAGCGGCTGGAAGCGATGGCCGGCCGGGATGTCCCAGAAGGGTTCCTCTTGGGCGGGGATGTCCTTCTCGAATAGGTGGCCGACCCGTGCGGTCAGTTCACTGTCCGGGCAGAGGAAGAGGATGCGGGATGGGCGCAGGCCTTCGCCCTCGCTGTTGAAGCGCGGCACGATGATGTCGAGGCGACCTTGGCGCAGGTTGCCGTCGGTGCCTTCGCGGCGGCGCCGCAGTTGCTCGAGCGTATAGGCGGCGTTGGCGAAGACTTGGTCGTTGGAGGTCAGGCCGAGGGTCGCCCGCATGCTGGCCGGCAAGAAGGGGTCGGCATGGGCCACGCGTGGTACGAGGTCGTCGGTCAGGCCAAACACCACGAGGTGCGGGACCGGGTCCCAGGGGGCTTCGATCCAGCCGGGCAGGTTGACGGGTTCCGCCGCCAGGCTTTGCCGGTAGGAGTCTTCGCCCGAAATGCTCAGCGCGAGCCGGACCCACTGCGTGTTGCTGAGGTTGAAGCTGGCGGCGTTGACTTCGGACATGTCGCGCAGGGTTTCCTCGATCCGCTCGCACACCTTGACGGTGAAGTCCTGCTCCAGTTCGCCTTCGCCGAAGTCCTGTGGGCTTTGGGCGAGGGCGAGCAGGGCGAGGCCGAGGTCGAGGAAGTCCAGCGTGCGGTGCTGGTTAAGTGTATCGATTACGGTCTGGAGGTGCTGAGTGAGCTCTTTGACATGGTTGTACTGGCGGAGCTCCCGTCCGTCCTGCTCGTCGGGCTTGTTCTTGTCGGCCGAGAACTCGAGGGCGTAGGCCAGCGTATCGTCGAGGTCTTGGGGTGGCATGCACTGGCTCAGTGAATCCAGCTGCTGGTTGAGCCTGAACTGGCTGATCGTCTGTCCAAATAAGTTGCGCACGAGCGCTGGGTGCATGACCGCCTTGCGCAGTTTGGCGAACGTGGGCTGATCCACCACATCGAGCCAAGCCTTGGCCAGATGGTGCAGGCCGTGGCTGGCGTGTTTGACCCCGAGCGGGTTGACGACCTCGGCACCGAGGTCATGCATCCCTTCGGCGAGCAGGCCTGTATGTTCGTGGCGGTCGCAGGGGGCGATCGACAGCGTCCCGAAGGCGGGCTTTTTCTGCCCCAGCAGTTCCTTGAGGAGTTCGACCCCGGCGACGTCGTCTCGCACGACGTGCACGCATTCGGCGAAGTTCTTCCAAGCGGTGGCGCGGGCTTGCCAAGCGCTCGGCAGGGGTCGACCCCAAGCGTCGAACGCCTCGGCCTCGTCGGCATCGGCGCCGATGAGCACGTTTATCTGCAGTTCTTGGGTCATCCGTTCCAACGCGGTTTGCAGCAGGGGCTGGGCATCGATGAGGCCCGCCAACCAGACCGTCTGGATGCCTTCCGGTCGGCCGGTGCCTTTGGCGAGTTGGACGCGCAGGTCGTCGTGGTCGACGCAGCCCTGGCGCTTAAGCGTATCGCGATAGGCCACCTCGAGCACGGCCAAGTCGGCCCAGCGCTGCACTTCCTTGTCGCGGGCATTTTCCTTGGCCGCCATGGCCACATGCACGCCGGCGAAGTCGAGGCCCGCGCCTGAGCCGCCCAACTGCTGGCGTAAGGACATCAGCTGTTCGGCGAAGGCTTGGGCTTGGCCGAAGGTCAGCCGTTCGGTGCGGTCCTTGCCCAGGAGGGCCGGGAAGTGTTCCGACGTGAAGTTGTCCGACGACAGCACCTCGACCCAAGCGAGCAGGCGCGTGCTTGGGCTGGCCACTTGGTCGTGTCGGTCGCCCCAGTTGAGGAAGCGCTCCGGCGTCACGATACGCGGCAGCAGGACCCCATTGGGCGCCTGCTTGGCCAATTCCTCGCGGATGAGCCGGGCCGCGAATTGGGACGGCACGATCACCATCTGGTCGCGCAAGTCGGCCGGCAATCGCCCCTCGGTGCTTTGCAGGATCAGACGGGCCGTCTCAGCCGCCAGCTGCTTGCTCCAGCCACAGAACACTCGGGAAGGGAAGGGGGACTTGTCGGCCATGGGGATACCTTTTAATTACCCAACCCCAAGCCCTCTGCAACCCCCACCACCTCAGCGTTGCGAAGGGTTATTCACAGGGCACATTTGATAATCAAATAATATATCCGCCC
>CAIYAN010000100.1 GCA_903924185.1 uncultured Opitutia bacterium
GGGACGTTTGATTGGCAGGCTGATGATAGTCATGAGGGCTTGGTCCGACGGTTGCGTGACCGCTTGCCGATGATGGTTCTGGCGGATGCTGAGGGCTATACGGACCGTAAGATGGCCTTGGCGGGCGCGATGCCCGATGCCTTGGTAGCGGGCCTGCGCGCCGATGCCGCCCAGTATCGTGTGTCCATCGATATCAAGCTGGTCGGTTACAGTGATCAGGTGCTGCGGACCGAAATTTCCGAGGGCCGACCGGCGCTCTTGATGTGTAATGTCTTGGTCCCGCGGAAACCCGAACTCACTTGGGGCCATGCGGTGGTAGCGGTTGGCTACGCAGACGTTGCGGGGAAGTCCTACGTTGGTATCATCGATAACTTCTACGTCTGTCAGCAGCCTGGGACCGTTAGGTGGATTGCGGCGGACCGTTGCTCGGCCCTCGTGTTGGTGCGACCAACTCAATAGGCTAAACGAGTCGAGCCCACGACCGGGTGGTCGTGGGCTGTGACTGAGTTCGCTAAATGGTGGAGGTGGCGGGAGTCGAACCCGCGTCTTCCTATCCTTACGTCACATCTTCTACATGCTTAGCGTCATTATTGATCTCGACCGCGTTTGGGAATGCGCACCCGTGCGGCCTATCTTCATTCTCACTTACCCCGGAGATAGAAACTAGAGGAGGGGATCGCCCACGTTAACCGAGCTGATCCAGGAATGCAGGCGCGTCCTGGGGCCCGTCGCTGTAATTAAGCAGCGAGTGCGAAAGCGTTGTCGCTTTCGAACGTGATGGTGTTTTTAGCAGTTATATGCTGCCAGCTGGATTTAAGAGGGAGCTGACGTCCTCTGCATGCCGTCATGATATCTTGATGGGAATCGAATCCGGAACACCCCCGAAAGGTTGATAGTCGCCTGTCGGGCCGACTGAGAAGGAACTCCCACCAGTATTGCCGTAACGGCGGGGAAGTCAAGGGGTGGGGAGGCAATGGGGGATAGGGGTTAGGGGATGGCCGAAGGGGATAGAGGATAGGGGATTGGGGATAGGGGATAGAGGAAAGAGAGAATTCCCTTTCAGGTTTCCTTGCGATGTGGGAGGGTGCGGGGTCGTCCATGAATATTTTCACCGCCGGCCTCGCTCAGGCTATTTTCCAGCTAACGCTGCTGATTGCCTTGGGTTGGTTCATGGCTCACCGCGGTTGGGTCGGGCCAGAGGCGCGTCAGCCGTTGATGCGGATGGTGATTTGGGTCTTCTTCCCCGCGATGATTTTTGACCGGGTCTGCGGTAACCGTCTGATTAATTCCGGAGGGACGGCGCTCCTCTACTTGGGTATTGGTTTCGGCATGATTGTCGGGGGTATCTTAGTCGGACGGTTGGTCGCGATGCTGCTGCGTTTTCCCGAAGGCAACGCCCGGCGTACTTTCAGTTATTCGTCGGGCATCAATAACTTTGGTTACCTCGGTATTCCCGTGACCGCGGCTCTCTTCGATCGCGATGTCGTCGGGGTGTTAATGGTGCATAATGTCGGCGTCGAAGCGGCGGTCTGGACGTTTGGCGTCGCTTTTCTGTCCGGCGGTTCCGGGCTCAAGGGCTTGAAGAACTTGGCCCAGCCCATCCCACTGGCGCTGGTGGCGGCTTTAATCGTGAACTTCGCCGGCGTTGGCGAAACCGCCCCCGCTCAGTTTACGGCCCAGCTTTGTCATGCCGTCGGCGAGTGTGCGATTCCGGTGGGTACTATTCTGACCGGCATTTTCCTGCACGAAGTCCTCAAGGGGTTCCGCTTCTTTGCCGAGCCACGGGTGAGCTTCGGGATTATCCTCGTCCGCTGCCTGATCATTCCGGTGCTCTTATTGACGGTGGCATCCTGCTTTATTGCCGACCCCGCCTTGCGCAAAGTCATGATGGTCCAAGCTGCCATGCCCGCTGGCATCTTCAGCTTCTTGATTGTCGAGATGTACCATGGGGATGTTCAAGTCGCCCTCCGCTATGCGGTCGTAACCATGGTCCTCTGTCCGCTCGTCACGCCGGCTTGGCTTTACCTCGGCTCCCGCTGGCTGGGATTGGGGAGCTGAGGTCGACTTGCCTTTACAGCGGCCCCACCTGACCTAGAATTCTGCCTGCTTGCGGTTCATTTTATCCATCCTTTTTGGGGCCTTACTCGCCGGCTGCTCGACGTATGTCCAGCGTGCTCAAGGGGTGCGCCAGGCGAACCTCGCAGGCGATTACGAGATGGCCGCGACGGTTGCCTTAGCCCAAGCGGAAGGTTCGTCCAAGGATGCCTTAATCTGGAAATTAGAAGCCGCCTCAGCCTTGCGCGCCCAAGGTAAATTAACCGATAGCGCCAAGGTCCTCGAAGAGGTCGAACTGATGCTCCGTGCGGAAGAGGAGCGCCCCGAATTTTCAGTGAGTGGTGAGACCGTGGCGGCCTTCACTAACGAGTATTCCGCAGTTTATCGCGCCAAGCCGCAGGACCGTCTGTATGCGTCCACCTACCAGGCCTTGAATCGCCTCGAACTGGGGCAGGGCACGGCGGCCCGTGTAGCCATGGCCCGCTTGCGTTTCGTGCAGGAAACCTTTGGCAATGGTGCCCTCTACGTTCGCCCTACGACGAAGGGTAAAGTCGATGCGAAGTATGACGTTGAGCGAGCCTCGCAGGACGAGCGTACCCGTGCGACCTTGGGAGTCGTGGAGGATAACTTGGAGCAGATTGGCAAAGACGGGAAATACGACGATGCCTTCAGCCACTGGCTGCAAGGAATGTTCTTCCTGCGCTTGGGTGTCGATGCCTCCGATCGCGAGAAGGCCCGCAAGGAACTGCTCGCGGCCACGCAACTGAATCCGCAGTGCGCGGCGTTCGCCGCAGACCTGAAGGAATGCGAAGGCACTTCGGCGGTGCCGCGGGTCGTCTACGTGGTGATGGAGACGGGCCTCGCACCGGAGTGGTATGAGCAACGCGTCGATATTCCGGTCTTTGTTGCTTCCACTAATTTGCCGTACGTTTCTATTGCCTTGCCCGCCTTGCGGCCGTCGTGGAGCGATTATAATCTCCGCCTGCAATTGGAAGGGAAGGACCAGGTCGTGTCGCCCGCCTCGCGCCCAGACGCCTTGGTCGCCAAGCATTTCGCCGCGGCTTTACCAGCGGTGAAAACGCGGGCCTTCACCTCGGCGGCCCTGAAGGCAGCGGCGTCCTACGCGCTTAACCGTGCGGCCGCGGAAAATGCCCGCCGGAGCTATGATTCTGGGGGCAACCTGCTCCGCGTCCTGACTCAGGTCGGTACCGCCGCCTATACCGTGGGCACGACCCGCGCGGATGTGCGCAATTGGACGGGCCTACCCGCCCGCTTTGCCTTAGCGAGGTTGGAAGTCCCCGTGGGTGGAAAACTCACGGTTCCTGGGCACCCTGAGGCCTCTTTGATCCTGCCAGCGGGCAGGGTTCTGCTTGTCACCCTGAAGTCCTCGGGCGAAAATAACCCTATCCAAGCCCGCTGCACCATTCTCGTCCCATGAAAGCCATTCCCTTCTTTTTTGCCGCCGCCTTATTGGTTGGTTGTACCTCCGTCATTAAGACCGCCGATAAGGTGGAGCGCGGCCTCACGCCTCCGGACGCCATCAACTACGTGACGACCAAGTCCGACGGCACGTTCGTCGTCCAGATGAACGACACGCGCATCGGCAATAAGATCGAGTTGCTCGCCGCACGTAAGTCCAAGACTCCCGGTGGCTTCGCAGTCGTCCAGTTTGATTTCCGTAACGGCGCTTTCCTCGGTCAGAATATCAACGTCAGCTTCGAGTGGCTCTCGGCCAATGGCCAAGTCACTGAACGTCAGGACAACTGGGTACCCACGCTTCTCGAGCCGGGTGCGATCAAGACCATCACCGCCACCGCGCTCAAGGCGGATTCGGCCGAGTGCCGCCTTCGCCTCATTTCCCGCTAATCCTCAGCCAAACTTTCCTTCCTATGTACAAGTCTCTCCTCCTCGCTTCTGCGCTGCTCATCGTCGGTTGCGGCACTCCCGCATCCTATAAAGACCCGAGTGGCCGCGACCTCGTCGTCAGTCTCGAAAAGGTAAACATCCAAGATTTCGCCACCGCTGGTTCGGCGATGCTACAATCGATGGTTCAGTCCAAGGCCTTTGATCGGAAGGATCCGCCCGTGCTTCAGCTCGGTCAGATTCTCAACGACACGACCAATAACTTCGATACTAGCCTGCTGCTCTCCAAGATCACCATGCCGCTGGTCAACGCTGGCCGCGTGCAGTTACTGGAGTCCGATGCCGTTGCGAATGCCGCCCGCGCCGCCACGCCAGGCTCTAAGGTCCCTGTCGCTGAGTTTGTGCTCAAGGGTAAGATCCTCGAAGACCGCGCTAATGCTGGGAGCACACGTCAGGCCTCCTATATCTTCCAGCTCACGCTGGTTGACGTCCGTACTAGCCTCGCCGTCTGGGCGAAGGAAGAGACCGTGACCAAGGCTGGCTCCAAGAATTCCGTCGGTTTCTAAGTCGAATTCTGCTGGGAGTTTGACCTTTCCGCGACCTGCGTCTCCTTCGGGGGATGCAGGTCGACTTTTTAATCGTGGGTCAAGGCTTAGCGGGCACGTTGCTCGCTCAGGCCTTGCGCACGCGTGGTCAAAAAGTTGCGGTCGTCGACGATGGTTGGAAGTCCTCCGCGTCGCAGGTTGCCGCAGGCTTGATGACGCCGCTCACCGGACGTCGCTTTACCCTGACGCCTTCGTATCCTGAACTCTTCGCTTTTGCGGAGCGCCGCCTGACTGAGCTCGGCGTGTTTCGTCCGACCTCCGTCTATCGGATGTTCGCCGACGACGAGCAGAAAGAGAAGGGTCAGAAACGGGCCGCGATGCCGGCCTATGCGCCGTTCATCGAGCGAGTGACGACCGGGCAGGGGGA
>CAIYAN010000101.1 GCA_903924185.1 uncultured Opitutia bacterium
ATTAAGATCTTCCGCGAGTGCGGCATCTCCGTCGCGGAGACCCCCTCGGACATGGCTGACGCCCTGCTCCGCGTCTGGCGCGGCTAAGGCGAGTCCCGCCCTCACACCCCAAGGCCCGGCAACGGGCCTTTTTCTTTTGTAATAGCGGCGGGGCTCCGCATTATCTGCCGTATGTGGTACTACCAACAAGGCTCGAACCGAATGGGTCCAATCGATGAAGCGACTATCCGTGGCTTACTGACCAGCGGACAAATCTCCATCGACACCTTGGTCTGGACTACCGGCATGTCCAGCTGGGTACCCCTCCAGCAGTCGTCGCTCGGTGCTGGCCTCCCCACCCCGCCGAGCGCCGTGCCGTCCTACCCGATGCCCGTCCAAGGCAACCAGATCGCCAAGGACCGTGTAGCTTATATTCTCTTAGCTGTGTTCATCGGCCATCTCGGCATCCACAACTTCTTTGCCGGCTACACCAGCAGGGGCGTGATTCAATTAGTCATCACCATCGTAACCTGCGGCATCGGCGGCATCGCCACCTGGATTTGGGCTATCATCGAAGCCATCACCGTCACGAAAGACGCCAACGGCGTCGACTTTAAGTAAAACCATTTCCACCCAAACCCAACCATACCATGACTGAATCCGCTCCTACCACCGCAGCTCCCAAGAGCCGCACCGTTTATATCCTCCTAGCCGTCTTCCTCGGCGCCTACGGCGTACATAACTTCTTCGCCGGCGACAAGAAGGCCGGCCTCATCAAGCTGCTCGTCACCTTCCTGACCTGCTTCATCGGCGCCCTCCCCATGTGGATCTGGGCCATCGTCGAAGCCATCAACGTCAAGAAGGACGCCAACGGCGTCGACTTCAACTAAGCCGATAACCATCGACTTTCAGGGCCGCCGCAAGGCGGCCCTTTTCGTTGGCGGGCAAGCCAATCGACTTGTTTCGGTCAGTTATACGGCTGGTCAAGGACTAGGAGCGGTCTAGTTTACGGCCATGCCCATGCGCCCCCTCGCTCTCTGCCTCCTGCTTGCCTCTACCGCCCTTTTCGGCGCCGAAGAAACCAAGCCCAAGGTCATCACTGCCACGCCCGTAGAACGCCCACTACCGAGCGAGAAGACCAAGTTGCCTTGGCACATGGTGAACCTCTGGTGGACGATGCCCGAGACGGCGGACTTCGAGTCGCTCGAAATCGACGTGACCATCAGCGACGATGTCGACCCGTCCAAACTCAACCTCTACATCGCACCCATCGGTCTGGGCCAATTGAACGACACTAACTTCTACGGCGGCATCCAGAGCAACATCGGCGGCTATCCGGTCTCTGACGCCAGCCCCCAAGGAGACTACCATAAGGGTAAGGGCGCGATCTTCTCCCGCTGGGGCAATAAGGACCTCGATACGTCGTTCGTCCGCCCAGCGCTCAATGGCCTCACCGAAGCGGCCGGTTACGAAGGCGACTTCGCCTCGGGCCGTCGCCCCTTCCCTTGGAAAGCCGGCACCTATACCTACGCCATCCGCAAGCTGACTTACGAAAAGGACAAGGACGGCAAGGAGTGGACGTGGGTGGGCGCTTTCCTGACCGAGAAATCTTCGAGCCAAACGGTCTTCATCACGTCACTCAAGTTCCCCGGCCGTACGCTTAAGTTCTGGGGCCGCCACTCCGCCTTCATCGAAATCTACGGCGGCAAGAAAGTCGTCATCGCTGACCTGCCCAAACTCGAGGTCCGTATCGGCATGCCCCGCATCAACGGCCAGCCCATCGCGTTAAAAACACTCTCCGTTAACTACCCGAAGAACAGCGGCCCTGCTTCGCCAGCCATCATGAGCACCGAACTCGCTGAAGGCGGCAAGGAAGTCATCTGCAAGCTACACAACGAGATCCTCACGCGCGAGAATTGGTCCTTCCCACTCCTCCCAGCCGCCCCAGCTAAGTAAGCCGATGCGCGCCGCGGCCTTCCTCCTGCTACTGTCGGCTTCGCTCCTAGTCGCCGCGGAACCTGCTCCGCACCCCATCCGCATCGTCGCGGATGGTTTTGAGGCCAGCGAAAAAGATATCGCCAAGGTCTGCCTTTCCGCCGCTGCAGAACTGCAGAAATGGGCGCCAGGCTTACCCTTTGAGAACGTTGTGGTCGGCAAAGGCGACCAGGGCCCGATCACCCTCTTCCAACGCAATGACCGGAAGGAAATCGTCGTCCGCCTCGACACGCGCAAGACGTTCTGGAGCCAATACGCCTATCAGTTCGCTCACGAGTTGGGGCATATCCACTGCGGCTTCCGTGACGGCCCGCGCGAGAACCTCTGGTTTGAGGAATCGGTGTGCGAGACGGCCTCGGTCTTCTGCCTTCGTGCAATGGCCGTGACCTGGAAGACCGCCCCACCCTACCCAAACTGGGCCAGCTACGCCCCCTCTCTGCGGAGCTACGCCGATGATGTCATCGCGAAGCGTACCTACAAGGCGGAGGCCGAACAGAAGGGCCTGCCCAAGTTCTACCGCGACCACGAAGCCGAGTTCCGCGCTAACCCAACGGACCGTGAACTCAACGGCGCCGTCGCCCTCTTCCTACTCAAGTATCTCGAAGAAAAGCCCACCCGCTGGGCGGCCTTCCGCTGGCTCAACGCCACGGCCCGGCCGAAGAACGAGTCGTTCCAGGACTACCTTAAGCGCTGGGAACAGAACACGCCCGCTGAGCATAAGGACTCGGTGCGGGGTATCCAGAAGCTCTTCGGCTTCTAAAACAAAAAGGCCGCCCGAAGGCGGCCGCGATGGGCGAAGCGACTCAGCCTTACTTACCGACGACGTAAGCGAGCGTCCCTGCGGTCTGATCAACGGCAGGGGCACCTTCGAGCAAGTCAGCAATCGGATCCCACTTGCCGTTAATGAGGCCGTCACGGGCGGAAGCGGCGATGCTGGCCTTCCAAGACTTGGCACCAGCAGTGACGACCAGATTCTGGACGTCCACCGTCAGTTCGACCTCGGGGTTCGCGCGCACAAACGCGTCGCACTCGGCAAGGTCATCCTTGGAGAGCGTCAGGCAAGGGACGCCGAGGGTGGTGGAGTTACCGAAGAAGATTTCGGCAAAGCTGCCACCGACGAAGGCCGTAAAACCAAACCGCCAAAGCGACTGAGGGGCATGCTCACGGGAGCTCCCACAACCAAAGTTAAAACCGACGACCATGACACCCTGCTTGGCAGCGGCGATGCGCGCGGCCTGGGCGGAGTTCATGGGGTGCGGGCGCTCGAGGCCGTCAGGGCCGGTCCGCTCATCGCGGAAGGCGTGTTCGCCGAGGCCATCAAAGGTCACGCAACGCAGGAAGCGAGCGGGGATGATGCGGTCGGTATCGATGTCGTCGCCGGGGACGGCGAGGGCGAGGCCTTTGACTTGGGTGACTTTAGCGAGGGACATGGTTGCGAGATTGAGGGCTGAAAAGGGAGTAAAAGGGGGATCTAAGGGGAAGCAGGAATTAGGCGGCGCGGGGGACGATGCAGACCGGCATGGCGAGGGCCGCGGCCAATGATGCCAAGCGTTCTTGAGCAACCGAAGCAGCGACGGCTTCATCGGCGAAGAGGACAGCGTGTCCGGCCACGACCCAAGGCAAAGTCACGGTACAGACGGGCTTGCCATCATAGTGGGCGTCGACCGTGACGTCCTGCTGCCACGCCAAGCCCTCGGAAGCACAGGCAGCTGGCACGGCATCGCCTTGGGCGACACGCGCGAGTACGCGCTGAACTGCAGAGGCTTCGGACATTAGACCGTAAAGACTTCGCGGGCGTCGGTGACTTGACCGGTGATGGCGGCGGCGGCGACCATGAGCGGGCTCATGAGAATCGTTCGACCCGTCTGCGAGCCTTGGCGGCCCTTGAAGTTACGATTCGAAGAGCTCGCACAGAGCTGATCGCCCACGAGTTTGTCGGGGTTCATCGCCAGGCACATCGAGCAACCCGCGCCACGCCATTCGAAGCCAGCTTCGATATAAATCTTATCGAGGCCTTCATGGACGGCCTGGATGGCGGTGAGCTGGGAACCAGGGACGACGATCGCCTTGACGTTCGGGCTGACCTTGCGGCCCTTCAGGTACTTGGCGACCTCGCGGAGGTCAGAGATGCGGCCGTTGGTGCAGGAGCCGAGGAAGCAGACGTCGACTTTGGTCCCCTTAATTGCGGTATCAGGCGCCAATTTCATGTGCTTGTAGGCGTCCTCGGCCGTGGCGCGGTCAGCGGCGTTAAGGGTTTCGAGGGCCGGCATCTTTTCATCAATGAAGATCGCCTGCCCTGGGGTGATACCCCAAGTAACCGTCGGACGAATCTCCGCGGCGTTGAATTTAACGACGTCGTCGTAACGGCAGCCGGCGTCGGAAGCGAAGGAAGCCCAGCGTGCCACTGCGGCATCCCAATCGGCGGCCTTCGGTGCGTAGGGCTTGCCCTTGATGTAATCGAAAGTCTTTTGATCCGGGTTGACGTAACCACAGCGGGCGCCGCCTTCGATGGACATATTACAAACCGTCATGCGCTCCTCGAGGGAGAAGCCGTCGAAGGTCGTCCCCGCGTATTCGTAAGCGTAGCCAATGCCCCCATTGACGCCGAGGACTCGGATGATGTGCAGGATGACGTCCTTGGCGTACACGCCAGGGGAGAGCTGGCCGTTGACTTCGATGCGGCGAACCTTGAGCGCACTGAGGGCGAGCGTCTGGGTGGCGAGGACATCACGAACCTGGGTGGTGCCGATGCCGAAGGCGATAGCACCGAAGGCACCGTGGGTGGCCGTGTGGGAGTCGCCACAGGCGATGGTCGTACCGGGCTGGGTTATGCCCTGCTCTGGACCGACCATGTGGACGATACCCTGCGTGCCCGTGTTGGTATCAAAGAAGCGGATGCCGAAGTCCTTCGTGTTCTTACGGAGGGCCTCGATCATCTCCTGAGCAATCGGGTCCGAATAAGGCTCCTTCAGCTCGTTGGTCGGGACAATGTGGTCGACCGTCGCAAACGTGCGCTGGGGATACTTCACCTTCAGGCCGAGGTCCCGGAGCATGCCGAAAGCCTGAGGGCTGGTCACCTCGTGGATGAGGTGGGTACCGATGAAGAGTTGGGTCTGCCCGTTAGGCAGCTGACGCACCGTGTGCGCTTCCCAGACTTTTTGGAACAAGGTCTTAGCCATCTGTAGAGAGGAGAAGGGGTCAAAGTAGGAGCCCAGCCCCCTTGGTCAATCCCGCAGGAAGACCCCCCAAGGCTTAACCCATGGGTTGACCCGACTAGGAAAGCCTAAAAAGTAGACCACGTATGGCAGTTCCGCCCCCCAAACGCCAACCCCCTCGCCCAGGCGCACGTCGACCTGCCTCCGAGCAACCCGAGAAAAGCAGCTTCCTTTCGAGCCCGCTCTTCTGGGTCTGCTTCGCCTTCCTCGGACTGATTGCGGCCTATCTCCTCCAACAGCGTTTGGCAGAGATGAACCAGCGCCCCGCCCCCGTCGCCGAAAAAACTCCCGTTGTCGAAAAACCCCCGGTCGTCATCGAGACGCCTAAAGTCGAACCGCCGCCCGTCGTTGTCGTCACGCCACCACCCGTGATCGCACCGCCTAAGCCAGAACAGATTAAGCCACCGATCATCGTCGAAGAAGAACTGCCGAAATTTAACCGCTTCTACAAGACCGTCTCCACTCGGCTCGTGCCGGCTCATCTCGGCGACCCCAAGATGTCGTTGAAGAAAGAAAT
>CAIYAN010000102.1 GCA_903924185.1 uncultured Opitutia bacterium
AGGGCAGCGGGGTGGCCGTCGATTTCGACCAGCAGGATGGCATGGGTCTCTTCGACGCCGTGTAATTCAGCGGTCGAGAAGACGCGGCTCCCGCGGCGCTTTTCCGCCGCATCAACCGTTTGCGTATCGAGGAACTCGAAGACTGCCGGGTTTACGCGTGCGCCCATCAAGGCGGCCGCGGCTTCGAGCGCGCCTTCATCGGTGCGGCAAGCCAGCAGGAACGTGCGACGGGCCTTGGGCTTATTGACGAGCTTGAGTGTGGCTTTGGTGATGATCCCGAGGGTCCCCTCGGAGCCGATCCAGAGGTCGCGGATATTGAGTCCGCTGACGAACTTGCGGAGCGGTGCACCCCAGGTGACTTTCTCGCCAGTCGGCAAGAAGCCCTCGAGCGCGTAGACATGGTCCCGGACCACGCCGTACTTGGCGGCACGGAGACCGCCAGCATTAGTGGCGATGTTACCGCCGATACTGCAGTACTTCAGCGAAGAAGGGTCGGGCGGGAAGAAGAGCCCGTGCTCGGCGGCGAGTTCGTTAATGTGGGCCGTGATGGCACCAGGCTGGACCGTCGCCATCGCCGAAATCGGGTCGATCTCAATTTTGTCCCAGTGGTCGAGGTGGATGACCCAGCCGCCGTGAATCGGAGAACTTGCGCCGGTGTTACCGGTGCCACGGCCGCGTACGGTGACGGGCACTTTATGTTCGTTAGCCAGTTTCAGGACGATGCCGACATCCTCTTCCACGTCCGGACGGATGACCGCCTCGGGCATGAAGGACAGGCGCATGTTGTCGAAGGAAGCCGCGAAGCAAGTGGCCTCGTCGGTCTTGACCTTAGCGGCGCCCAAGCGGGCGAGCAGCGCCTGCGTGGCGGCGGGATGGGTGCGTACGGGAGTCGTCACGCCCCCTAACAAACACCCTTAGGCGATTTCCGCAAGCCACGCCGTGGCCTCAGCGTCGGATGGCATCCGCCAATCCCCGCGGGGCGAGAGGGCGACCGAGCCGACCTTGGGGCCATCGGGCATAACCGAACGCTTATACTGCTGGCTGAAGAAACGGGTCAGGAACGTGCGGAGCCAGTGGCGGATCTCCGTGTGGTCGTATTTACCCGTGAAGGCATGTTCGGCGAGCCAGAGCACCTTGGCTGGGCGGAAGCCATTGCGAATCACGTGGTACAGGAAGAAATCGTGCAACTCGTACGGACCAACAATCGCTTCCGTCTGTTGGGAGCTTTCGCCGTCAGCTCCAGGGGGCAGGAGTTCGGGGCTGACCGGGGTGGCCACGATATCCTCGAGCAAAGTGCGTTCATCGCCGACGTGGCGGGCGTGGGCGGCCCAGGAGACCAGGTGACGCACCAGCGTCTTGGGGACGCCGATGTTCACATGGTACATCGAGATATGATCGGCGTTGAAGGTGCACCAGCCGAGCGCGGCTTCGGAAAGGTCGCCGGTGCCGACGACGAAGCCGCCCGCTTGGTTGGCGACGTCCATGAGCACCTGCGTGCGTTCGCGGGCTTGGGCGTTCTCGAAGGTGACGTCGTGCTTGCCGGGCGGGTGCTGGATATCGGCGAGGTGTTGTTCGACCGCAGCGTCGATGGGAATCTCACGGGCGGTGACGCCTAAGACCTCCATCAACTTGAGTGCGTTCATGCGCGTGCGGACCGTCGTGCCGGGGCCAGGCATGGTGATACCGATGATGCCCTTACGATCGAGGCCGAGACGGCCGAAGGCCTCCAGCAGGACCAGCAAGGCCAGCGTGGAGTCGAGGCCACCCGAAACGCCGATGACGACGTGACGGGCGCCGGTGTGGCGCAGGCGACGGGCGAGGCCGGTCGACTGGATGGCGAAGATTTCCTGGCTATGCTCGTCGCGGCGCTGCGCATCTGACGGCACGAACGGATGCTGGCTGAAACGGCGGCGGAGCTTGGGCGTGGTGCTGGCTGGGTGGCCGAGCTCGAACGAACGGACGCGTGGCTGAAGGGACGAAGGCGCCCCGAAGAACGTGCTGTTACGGCGGCGTTCGGCCTGGAGTTTGTCCACGTCGATTTGCGAGACGAGGAGGGAGAGCTCGAAGCGGAAGCGTTCGGATTCCCCGAGGACGACGCCGTTCTCAGCGATGAGGCCATGGCCGCTGTAGACGATGTCGGTGCTCGATTCGCCGGCGCCTGCCGAGGCGTAGACGTAGGCGGCGAGGCAGCGGGCCGACTGGGAGCGCACGAGGTCGCGTCGGTAGGCGGCCTTGGTCAGGAGTTCGTCGCTGGCCGAAAGGTTGCAGAGGAGGGTAGCGCCCGCGAGGGCTTGGGCGCCGCTCGGGGGCTCGACGGCCCAGAGGTCTTCGCAAAGCTCGATGCCGACCACGCAGTCAGGGAGGTCGGAGGCTTGGAAGAGGAGGTCGGTGCCGAAGGGGACAGTTTGCCCGAGGAGGTCGATTTCTTTGACGGGAGCGACGCGGGCGGAGGCGAACCAGCGTTGTTCATAGAACTCACCGGAGTTCGGTAGGTGGGTTTTCGGGACGACGCCGAGGACCTTGCCGCGCGAGATGAAGGCAGCGGCGTTAAAGAGCCGTCCAGAGACCTCCAGGGGCAGCCCTACGAGGGCGGTGAGGCCGAGGCGAGCCGTGGCCTCGGCAACCTGACTCAAGCCCTTCAGGGCCCCTTGGAGGAGTGTGCGTTGGCCAAAGAGGTCACCACAACTGTAGCCAGTGAGGCAGAGCTCCGGGAGGACAACAATCTCGGCACCTTCGGCCGCGGCCTTTTCGAGTGCCTGAACAACCAAGAGAGCGTTGGCCGTAGGGTCACCTAAGCGAAGGGAGGGGGAGGCGGCCGCTACGGTCACAAACCCGAACTGGTGAGTCCTTTTAGGCATTTTTAGGCTCGGTAACGCTCATGTTCACCGTTGACCCGTGGGGAGGCAACCCGAAAGGTCTTTCTTCACCGATTTAGGGGCCAATATGACCAAACAAATACTCCAAGAAGTCAGGGTTTTCTCGCCTGCGACCGTGGCCAACGTGGCCTGCGGCTTCGATGTGCTCGGTTTCGCCATCGAACTACCGGGCGACGAGATCATCGTTCGGACTTCGAGCCAGCCTGGCTTCCGCATCACTAAGATTACGGGAGACGATGGGCGCCTGCCGCTCGACCCTAAGTTGAATACTGCCGGGGTCGCTGCTTTGGACCTGTTGCGTCACTTGGGTCGGACCGACCTCGGTATTGAAATGGAAATTCATAAGCAGATGCCTTTCGGCAGCGGCTTGGGTTCCAGCGCCGCGAGTGCAGTCGGCGGTGCCTTTGCCGTGAACCAACTTCTCGGCGAACCTTTGACCCGTCGACAGCTCCTCCCGTTCGTGGTCGCTGGCGAAGCCGCCGCTGATGGCGCTTGGCATGCGGACAATGTCGGGCCTTGCCTGCTCGGTGGCATCACGCTGATTCGCTCCAATGCGGAGCTCGACGTGCATAATATTCCGATCCCGCAGAACCTGTGGGCAGCCGTGGTGCACCCGGATATCGTCGTGCTGACGAAGGTTGCGCGCGAGATTATGCCGCGGCACATTCAGTTGGAGACGGCGACGCAGCAGAGCGGTAACCTCGGCGGCCTCATTTGCGGCCTGTACCAGAGCGACTACGCCCTCATCGGCCGTTCGGTGCATGACCTCATCGCTGAGCCCCACCGCCAGCGTCTGATCCCGGAGTTTTATCGCGCCAAGCGCGCGGCGCTGGCCGCGGGTGCCTTGGGTTTCTCGATCTCGGGTGCCGGCCCCAGCGTCTTTGCCTTGTGCGAAGGCGAAGCCACGGCCCGCCAGGTCGCTGCGGCCGTCGCCACCGTCTTTGAGTCGGTGCCGATTAAGGCCACTCAGTACGTTTCGCGTATCAATCCTCAGGGCGTCCATGTCCTCGCCCAGAAGTAAGCTCGAGTTCGTCTCGACGGCCGATGCCGCGCAACGCGCTAGCCTGCGTGAGGTGCTCTTGGCGTCGATGCCTGGTAAGGGCGGGCTGTGGGTGCCATCCGTCATCCCGCAGCTCCCCGCCGACTTTATCGCTGCCCATCAGGCCGACGCCTACGCTGACCTCGCCGAAGCGGTAATCGACCCGTTCCTCGGGGCAGAACTGGGTGCCGACGTCTTACGCCGCCTCTGTCAGGAGGCTTTCAACTTCCCCGTGCCCTTGGTGCATCCCCCAGGTTTCGCTGGGCAGGCGGCCGACCGCATTCAAGTCCTCGAACTTTTTCAGGGCCCCTCGGCCGCGTTCAAGGATTTTGCTGTTCGCTTATTGGTGCGCGTCACCGCTCACGTGCTCAGTGCCGAGTACCCGCGTTTCACAATTCTCGCCGCTACTTCGGGCGATACGGGTGGAGCCGTCACGGAAGCCTGCGCCGGTATCCCCGGCGTCCGCGCCGTCGTCCTCTATCCCCGCATCGGCGTCAGCCCAGTGCAGGAGTCGCAGATTGCCCGAGCCCGTCCGGGCGTCGTCGCCCTCTCGGTCGACGGCACCTTCGATGACTGTCAGGCCTTGGTGAAGCGCGCGTTGGCGGATGACACCTTGCGCCGCGTGGGCCCGCTGCTCACGGCGAACTCAATTAACCCGATACGCCTCATCGCGCAGGTCCCGTTTGCGTTCCATGTCCGTCGTCAGTTGGCCGCCGGTCGCCGTCTCGGCATTGTCGTCCCCTCGGGCAACTTAGGCAACGTCGGGGCCGTTCAGTTGGCCCGTCGGATGGGACTGCCCGTGGATGTCTTGGTCGCCGCCACGAACATCAACTCGCCGTTACCAGAGCTCTTTGCCACCGGCCAATACCTGCCTCGCCGTTCAACGCCGACAGCATCTAACGCCATGGATATCGGTGCTCCCAATAACCTCGATCGCTTGCTCGCTTGGCGACAGGGAGGTCCCGCGGTCTCGGCCGTCACCGTCGATGATGCCGCCACTTTGGATACGATGCGTCGCGTGCGCTCGGCCGGTGGTTATGTCCTTTGCCCGCACACGGCTGTCGGCTGGAAGGCCGCGGAAGACCTTTTGGCGCAGCCAGGCAATGGCGACTTAGACGTCGTGGTGTTCGGGACGGCGCACCCGGCCAAGTTCCCTGATGTCCTGCAGGCCGCCTTTGGCGATAGCCGCGCATCGACTTTCCCGTACGAACTTCCCAAGCCAGCACCGCTGAGCATCGGCAACGATTACGAGGCCGTGCGCCGCATCCTCGATTCGACGCAGGGCTTCGCCTAAGCGGGTCCTGGCGGGCGTTTACTTCGCTTCGGACTTCGCGGCCGGGGCCGGGGCGTCCTTCTTTTCTTTGGCCTGCTCGATGACGATGATACAACCGGAGAGGCCGAGGCTGAGCAGGAGCAAGA
Organism: uncultured Opitutia bacterium; assembly: GCA_903924185.1. Lineage (GTDB taxonomy): Bacteria > Verrucomicrobiota > Verrucomicrobiia > Opitutales > UBA953 > UBA953. The sequence goes on from CAIYAN010000102.1 coordinate 5,335, forward strand.
GGACGGCGGTGAATTTCATACCCTTAGTACAAGCACCCTCCACGGCGTTGGCAAGTCCGCCCAATAAAAAGGCCGCCCCAGAAGGCGGCCTTGGGGCTAAGTGCAGACGGCTTATTCTGGTTCCGCCACCGCGAAGGTCACGTTGGTGATGTCCGCGCGGGCCAGAACATCGAGCACGTTGATTACACGTTCATACTTGGCAGCCTCTTCGGCTTGGACCGTGATGAGTAGCTTCGTCTTGGACTGCTTGGCGGCCGTGGCCATCTTCATCATCTCGTTATAGAGGCCATCCAAGGTCTTGTCGTTGGGCAGACCGACGGGATCCTCGTTGATGGTTATGGCGCCGTTTTCCGAGACACCGATGGTAATTTCATCCGGCATCTCGGTTTCCTTGGCCGTCTCGGCATTGCCAGGGAGGGTCGTCTTAAGTTCGTGTTCAACCTTCACAGCACCAGCCATCACCATGAAGAAGAGCATAATCACGAAGACCACGTCGATCATCGGGGCGATCTGAAAACCGGCGTCAGACGGCATTTCCTGGGGGGCTTGTTTCATGGCTTATTCTTCGCGGTTAAGGCCCGAGAAGGCGATATTGTCGATGCCGGCTTCGGCACCCCACTCGAGGGCCTTGGAGATATACTTGGCGTGGCACTGGCGATCGGCGCGGATGAGCAGACGGTACTTCTCGTTGGAACCCTTGCGGGCCGCCAATTCCTTGGCGATGCCATCCTTATCGTTGATGTCCAGCTCCCGGTCATCGAGTTTGTACTTCGCCTGGCCAGTGTTCTTGTCCCAAGAGATATTGATCAGGCCAGCGGCGGCCTTGTCATCGCGTTTGACACCGTGCGAAGCCACGGGCAGTTGGATGTTCTTATCGACCTTAAGGACCTGGGCCGAGGTGATCGACATGAAGAAGATCAGCAGCACCAGGAGGACGTCGATCATCGGCGCCACCTGGAACTCGGGTTCTCCGTCTCCGCCTCCGCCTCCGCCTGCCATGGTTCGTGTGTGGGTTTAGGGGGTGAATGAAACCTTAGGCCTTGGGGGCAAATTCAGGAGCGACTTGAGCCGGGGAAGCGTTCCAATCGGGCTTCGCGGCGTAGATCACTTCGTCACCGATCGCGTGGCCAGCGACTTCGTCGTAAGGGAAGGCACGGAAGAGGCCCGTGACAATCTCTTGGATGTCATGGATACCCTTGGTGATACGGTTACGAAGTAGGTAGTAGCAAATGAACGCTGGGATAGCGATAAAGAGGCCCGAAGCGGTTGCCACGAGCACTTCGCCGATCGCACCGGCGAGCTGGGAAGGGTCACCCACGCCCGAGGAACCGAGCTTATCGAAGGCTTTCATCATGCCCGTCACCGTGCCGGTGAGGCCGATCATCGGGGTACAGACACCGATGACGGAGAGGTAGGAGGCGCGGCCCATGAGCTCGCCCTGAATGCGGGTGACTTCGGAGATAATGGCTTCCTCGGTCATGACCTTGCCATCTGGAGTGAAGGCGACGCCGGCACGGACGACTTCAGCGACGGGGGAACCCGCATTTTTGGCGAAGTTGTAAGCACCAGGGTAGTCGCCGCGCTGGAAGAGCTCGCGGAGCTGGGTGACGTGGCCGGCTGGGTAGAGCTTCTTTTCGCTCGTGCGTATGTAGCCATCGACGATGAACCAGATCATCGCCACGGAGGCGATGGTGATAGGGTACATGACCCAACCACCTTCTTCGAAGAGGTCGAGGAGGGTCTTTTCCTTGACGCCACCTTCGGCGGCGGAGGCAACGACGGTCATCAGGCCGAGGAAGGCGAAGGTAAGCAGGGAGGAGCGGAGTTTCTTCATGGGGAAGCGACGGGTATGGGGATGATTTAGTTCGGGATTAGAAAAGGAGCAAGGTCTCACTTATTGCCTTCATTGTTATTGGCGTTATCCGCCTTGGGCGCATCAGGCTTGGCGGTCGCATCGGGGATGACGGCGGCGTCCTTGATCTTGGCGGCATCGGCCTCGGCGGCGAGGCGGTCTTCCTTGGGGAGGAGTTTCTTCGCCTCCTCGGCCTCTTTCGAGACCGGGAACGTGGCAATCAGGTCACGGAGGTACCGGTTGGAGATTTCTTCCAGCCGTTGCTCCTTGGTGGCGGGGCTATCCATGCCGCGGAAGGCCCGGGCGGCGCCGAGCATCGCTTTGGGGAGGTGTTCGGCTTGAGCGCCATAGAAGACAGGCACCCGAAGGTAGGTATTCATGGCCGCCTCGTATTTCTTGGTGGCGAGGAGGGAGCCACCTTTGACGATGTGCAAGCGGGCGAGGACGTCCGGGTCATCCATCTTGGTGATGAGATCCGTGGCCTCGGAGATGACCGTGTCATGCTCGCCGCGACGGGCGCGCTGCATGAGGCGGGCCAACTTAACCTTATTGGCTAGTTCAGGACTCGAGCCGTCGTCGTTCTTTTCGAGGTTATCGAGGAAGGCGCCGATGACCGCGTCGTTTTCTAGCCGGTCGAGCGCATCCAGTTTCACCATGGAGGCTTTCAGCCAAAGCGAGCCTGGGGTCTTCTTGAAGGCATCAAAGAATTTGATGATGGGTTCGATGCTATCGAGGGCCTTGTTGGGCTCGCCGCGGCTGACGAAGAGCTGGGCTTCCGTTAGCTTATCAACGTTGGGCCAGACGATGCTTATGACTTCCGAAAGTTTGCGGGTGGACTCGATATCGGTGCCGCCGGAGTTAACGGTTCGAACCACCGTGCCCTTGATGCTGCTAATCGTACCTTTCTTCGGGTCGCTCACCGGCTTGGGCGGGACGGACGTATCCAACTTGAACGGGTCGTTCACTTCCCAGCGTTCGCCGCCCTTGAAGATCAGGGCTTGGCCATAGGACTGGGTGGCCGCGCAGAGGAACGCGGCGGTCAGGAAGGAGCGGACAGCGGGACGCATGGTCGATTAGAGTTTGGCCGAAAGGATACGGGCTTCAGTGGCCTCAGGGGTGTCCTTGATGCGGTCTTTGGACAGCATCTCAGTGATGATTTCCTTCGCCTCCTTTTTCTGGTCCAGCTTGGTGGCGAAGAGGCGGGCGGCTCCCAGATAGGCTTTAGCCGACCAAACTTCATACTTCTTCCAGGCTTGATAGGTGCGACGGTAATAGGCGACGGCTTCGGCGTTGTGGCCTTGGCGTTCTTCCATGACGCCGAGCCAGTAAAGGCAACCCGCGGTGCTCTCGCCTTTCCACTCCTTGGTTTTGGCGATCTCTTCGAATTCTTTCTTGGCCTCGTCGTACTTCTGGGTTTCTGCGAGCGCGCGGGCCTTGGTGAAGCGGATGTCCTTCTCCTTCGACATCACGACGCCGTTATCGATGGCTTCGGCACAGAGTTCGAGGGCTTCTTTGTATTTCTTCTGGATTAAGCGGATTTCTGCGAGGCCGGCAAAACCGTAGTCGGCGTATTCCGAAGAGCGATGGTGCTCCATGATGTATTGGAAATAACCCTCGGAGTTCTTGGTCTCGCCCTTGGCCAGCATGTGGTCGCCAACAATCGCCAAGATGGTCGGGCTGAGTTCCTCGGCCTTGTAGTTGGCGGAGATCTTCTTGAAATAGAAGTCCGACTTGACGGGGTCGCGGAGGAAGGCGGCTAACTGGCCCTTCGCGAAGAAGCCGCGGGCCTGGGCGATGAGGGAATCCTTATTTTCCTCGAGGCGCAGGAGCTTGGTGATTTCGTCCTCGGCGTTAGCCACGGTGTAGGCACTTGGGTCGACGGCCGCACCCGGCTTTACGCGCTTCACCTTGCGGGCGAGCTTTTCGGCCAGGAAGAGGACGAGCTTTTCGGAGCCCTCCTGCTTGCGGTCATTGATGGATTCGGCGACGGCCGTGGAGAGGATGCCGAGGGCTTCGGTCTTGGCGGCGAGGACGCTGGCCTGACGCGCCTTATCCACGACGGCGAGTTCGGCCGCGAGTTCGGTGGAAAGCGTGGTAACGGCCGCCTTGGCGGCGGCGACGTCGGCGGGCTTGCCGTCGGACTTCAAGAGGTCATCGACCTTCTTGCGGGCCGCTGCGAGCTGGGCGCTGAAGCGCTTCTGGACGGCTTCGGCCTGCTGGGCGAACTCGGGTTTGTCCCCCATGCGTTCGGTGGCTTTGATGACCTCGTAGAGGTAGTTGAGCGACTTCGGGTCTGCATGGTCCCAGTCGTAGACTTCCTTGTAGAGGTCACGCATGCGGGCGTGTTCGCCGCGGCCAGGGAGGAGCTTGCCAAGTTCGCGGAGGACGAAGTCCAACGCATTCGAGTTAGTCCGGCCGGAGCGGGCAGCCGCAATGTAGGCATCGATTGCCTTGAGGGTGTGGGTTTCCTTTTCTTTCTCCAGTCGCTCCTTCTCGGCCTTGTACTTGGCTTTCTGGGCGGGCTCGGCGTTGGTGCGCAGGTTCTTGTCCGCCGTCGAGATGTCTTTGTCTAACTCCGTCGCGATACGAATCTCGGCGTCGCCGATGAGCGTGTGGACCTCGGGGACCTGATTGACGACGCTTTCGACCTTGCTGACGGCGTAATCACGCAACCACTCGTTGCAGAGGGTGATGGTGGCGGGGATTTCGGGCGGGTTGACGCCGAACTTGACGATGGCTTGGCGGTAGCGGACGTCGGCGAGGTACTCACCCTTCGGGTAGGCCTTCTGGTATTCGTCAAAGCCGGCCTTAGTTTCCTTGAACTTTCCTTGGTAGAACCAGCACAGGGCGTTCATGTACATCGCCTGTTCCCTTGCAAAGGAGCGCTGGTACTTCTTGAGGAACTCGTCGAGGGAGAGGCGGGCCTTTTCCCAATCGACATGGGCAAAGTGGCAGCAGGCGATGCGGAAGTCGATTTCCTCCAGCGTGGCTGGATCGATTTTCTTCACGTTGGCCTTGGCCCAGTTGTAGTGACCGATGGCCTCTTCAAATTCTTCGCGGTCTTGGGAAATCGACCCGAGGATGACGGCCACCATGGAGACCTCTTCGGCGTCCGGGTACTTAGCGAGGAACTCCTTGCACTTCGCCTGAGCCTCGCTGTTGCGACCGATTTCGCGGAGGGCGAGGATGTAGTAGTAGTAAGCGCCCGAGACCTTGGAGAAGCCGGGGTTATTCTCGAAGATGTCGCGGAAGGCCACGAAGGCTTCCCACGGACGCTTGAGCTCGAGGAGGCAGAGGCCGATGCGGTAAGAGATGAAGGCGTCGTAGTCCTTATTCTTTTCGAAGTCGCTCTGGATAGTCTTGAAGCTTTCCAGCTCAGCCCGGGCCTTCTCGATTTTCTCGGTGACCTCCGGTGTCGGCTTAGGGTTGTCCTTCACGACCTTATCTAGGTCCGCTTGCTTCATCTCGACGGCCTTGGTGACCGAACGGGTGACGGTGGCGCGCCGGAGAGCACCTTGGTAGTTGGCGAGTGCCTGACGATAGAGTTCTTCCTTGGTCTTCAGTTCGGTGGCGGATTCGCCGGCTTCGAAGCGGGCGTCGCCGATCTCGATCCGCTGAAAATTTGAGCGAACAATCTCCGAGGGCGAGCCCGTGCTCTTCGCGTCGATTTCGGCCTTAAGTTGTTCGGCTTCCTTGACGAGCCCGAGTTTGGTGTAGACCTCGACTAAGCGCATGCCGCCTTCGCGGGCTTCCGGCGTGCCGAGGCCACCGCCAGTGACTTGCTTCAGTAGGCCGACGGCTTGGCCGAGGGCTTGCTTTTTCTCCTCCTCCGAGCCGCTCTTCGATTTTTCTTCGACGATACGGGCGGAAAGGGTGTAAGCGTTCACGCGGTCCTTAGGCTGCACCAGTGGGTTGGTGCGGAGCATCTTGAGCAGGTCGAGGGCCGGGTCCCACTTGGACTGGTTGGCGTAGACTTCGACGAGCGTTAGCTGCGCGACGCCACGCATGTTGTCGTTTTCGTCGATAATCCTGCCCGTGCCTTCGGGGTATTTCGTCAGGAAGGTGTTTAGTTCGGTGTCGGCCTTGACCCAGTCCTTCATCAGGTAAAAGGTGCGGGCCCGATGGAAGCAGACGGTTCCCTGCATGGCCGGCCCCATGTTCGCGACTTTCTTTTCTAGGTCTTCGAGGTTCTTTAGTGCGGCAGGAAACTGCTTCTTGTCGATCTCCCCCATCGTCTTGTTGTACTGCGCGGTCAGGGGGTCCTCTTGGACTTTAGCCGCGGCGGGGGCACCTTGGGCGCGCAGGGGGCTGGTCGCCGGGATGACAGCGATAAGGACGGCAAGGATGGCAGCTTTGGCCAACTTGTAGGTGCGAGACTCTTGGGTAACCATCGGAGATTGGGGGAGGTGGGGAGGCCTCAGTGGGGGGGGGGCCTTAAAATAGCCCTTTGGGGTGGATACTGCCAAGCACTATCCCGTGATTTTGTTCCCACTGTCAGGACGGAATGTCTCCGTCACGGAGATGACATTAAATACTCAGCGGTTAGGCTTCAGGGCGCTACCGAGCAGGGTCTCGAAATGGGGCTCTTGGACCTCCTTCGCGACGACCCTCACTTCGGAGTGCGTAAAGCCTGCTTCCTC
>CAIYAN010000103.1 GCA_903924185.1 uncultured Opitutia bacterium
CCATTGACGGTCAACGTACCCGTGCCGAGCGCCGCATCGTTCTTGAGCGACAAGCTACCCGCATTGAGCACAACGCCACCACTATGACTATTCGCTCCAGATAAAGTGAGCATACCGGTACCGGTTTTGGTGACAGCGCCCAAACCGATGGTGCCAGTGAAATTCAAGCTGGAGCCAGCGTCGACTTGCACGGCGGTCGTGGCATCCATGCTCACGCGCGGAGCACTCATCGTCGAAACGGTGGCACCCGTCGCCAGTAAGAGTCCGTCAATACTCCAGCCGCCCCACTGCCCGTTGACGGCACTGGCCCCCAGTTCGCCACCGGCCAGGGTGAGGTTCTTGACGTGCGAATGGCCGTTAATCGTCAAGAGACCGCCCGCATTGATGCGGGTGGAATTGACCGACCAATAGGCGTTATCGATCCCGCCAGGCTGGTTTACGATCACTTGTCCACCGTTGATGATGACATCACCAGCCGAGCCGGCCGTTAGAGAAGCATTGATGGTTAAGGTCGCGGTGGCCGCATAAGCGTCGCCCGCGCTGAACGTGTAATTGGCTGGGGTCCAGGCCTCTCCCCCAGTGACCGTGATGACGCCCGCCACGCTCGCGGCACTCAGCGTGCCGGTCCGGAACGAGAGGTAAGGATTCATCCCACCATCGAAATGCATCGTTGAACCAGAGCCGCCAATCACGGCGAGCCCGAGGTTGGTGCTGGGGTTGTCGACCAAGCCTTGCAGGACGCTCCCCCCGAGACCCCAGCTGACCGTAGACGCACTCGCGTAGGACCCAGTAGCGTTGACCGCCGAAGTCAGCGCCGTCGCCCCAGGAACCGCCGAGCCGCCCGCGGCCGTCCAGGCCGCGTTGGCCAAGCCCACAAAGGAACCACCCACACCGCCACCCCACGTGGTATTCGCGTTCTGCAATGTCAGGTAGGCCGGCCCGACGATGCTCAGCCCCGCTAGGCCGCTGAGATTAAAGTGCATGTACTGTCCATCGCCCGCCGCCCCTCGCCAATAGAGTCGGCCACCGCCGTTGACTCCGCTAAAAGCACCGTTGCCGCCCATGTGCTCGGCGTAATCGGTAGCAAAGATTACCTTCGTGGCGGTGGCACTCGCTTGGATACCGTCGAAACTGAGCGCTTCGGCCGATAGCTCCGGACTGGCCACCGCAAGGCAGGCGGCCGCGAATAGGGTAGCACGAGAGATACGGGCGCAGGGACGAAGACGAGAGGACATCGGATAGGTGGGCCCGCACCGTAAAATGCAGGCTTTGAATGGGGGTATGCAAATGCTAGCGCTGCCCCAAAACTGAGCAATATATAAGAATCATAAACCACACTGCATTTTCCCTCATATAATGCACAAGAACCCCTCGCTTGCCCTAACTGTATTTGGTAGGGTTGGCACTGCGTGCCAACCTAGTTGCCTCTCGCGAGCTCCGCTCGCGGGTAGGGGCAAGGCTTCGCCTTGACCTCCTATGAAAACAAGGACGCGGCAAAGCCACGCCCCTACCTTTTTTGGTCATTCACTTTTCCACCTTTGCACAGGCCGTAGGCCGCTTTGCACCTTTGCACTTCTCACTGCCTCTGCCTCTGCTTCTCTGCGCCCCTTGCCCCCTCGCGAACTACGCCGCCCGCAACCCCGTCGCGAAGGTAATCCCCAAGGTGTCAGCCACGGCCCGGAGGATTTCGATCTCAGCGGCTTCGGCGACGTCGTCATGCAACATGGCAACTCCACACGCGCGCACGAAGCGACGGCGCTCGAAGACGCTTTGGGCAGCGATCACCGCCAAGGCTTCATCGACTTTCTGGAGGTCGACTTCTGACTCCGGCAAAATAGTGGTCGCTAGGTCAGGACGGGCGAGCTCAGCGACGCCCAAGGCAAAGGCTTCCTGCTGGGCTTGCGCGGTTTCCCGCGAGGTGCGCACCACGGCCGAGAGGACCAAGGCGTAACTGGCCGAAACGCCGAGCATGGGCGGCGGGCCCGACCGGCCAACGTCGTCGAGGTACCGTCGCATCGAGGCCTGCACGAGCAAGACGATGAGGCCGTCGTTCGCATCGAAGCCGACTTTCTGAATAGCGAGACGGAAGAGGGCCAATTGCGCCTTCGAGAGCTGACGCAAGGCCGGCATCGAAAGGTCGAGTAAGGGCAGGCGCGAGCCCGCCGGCAAGGCCTGCAGCAAGGGAGCCAGACGGAGGGCCTCCGCAATGACTTCCCCACCCGCCAAGCCCCGGGCCGTCTGCAGCTGCTGCGCCCGGAGTTCAGGGTTCTGCCGGAGAATCAGGCCTAAAACGATGGCCATCGCCCCAATGGAATCCGCCGCCGAGGCTCGGAGTTCCATCGGCAAGGTGCCCTGGAAACCAACGGCTTCCTGAATCTCTAGATTCGTCGGGATACGGTGAGCACGGGCCGCGCGGATAGGCGGCGAAATCGCCGTGGCGGACTGCCGACCCGAGAGGCCAGCCACGGAATCGTCGGAGATACCGACCGGATCGACGTCAGGAATCACCCCGTCAAATGTGGGCAGTAAGCGACGGATGCGATCACCGATCGGAGGATGGGAGGAGAAGATGAACTCCATGAACCCGCCCGTGGACGAAAAGAAAAGGTGTTGCGATTCCAGCTCGGTCGTCGAGGCCTCACGCTGACCACCCTTCAGGCCAGCAATCTTCTTGAGCGCGCCCGCCAAACCTTCCGGATTACGCGTGAACTGCACGGCCGAGGCGTCGGCTAAATACTCACGCTGCCGTGAGACCGAGGCCTGAATAATCCGCGCAAAGAGGACACCGCCCAAGCCCAGGAGGAAGATGACGAGTCCACCGATGGCGAGCGGAATGCCGACCTTGGCGCTGTCCTTGTCGTCCGCATGCCGCATCAGGCGCATTAAGATATAACCGAGCTGCGAGAGCGCCGTCAGCCCAGCGATGGTGCCAATAATGCGCAGGTTGAGCTTCATATCACCGTTACCGATGTGACTGAACTCATGTGCGATGACGCCCTGGAGTTCGTCGCGGTTGAGATAAGTCAATGCCCCACGGGTCACGGCCACGGCCGCGTCCTGCGGGTTGTTCCCCGCGGCAAAGGCGTTGATCGTGCTATCGTGGTCGACGACAAAACAGGCTGGCATCGGCAAGCCCGCCGCCAAAGACATTTCTTCCACGATGTTGAGGTAACGGCGCTCCGCCAAGTCCTTGGTATGCGGTGAAACCGGACGAGCACCGAGACTCTGCGCCACAAAAGCACCCCCTTTAGCGAGTTCGGAGATGCGCCACCAACTGGTCCCCAAGATGACCACCAAGGCCGTCCCCGACGTGGCTAGGAATAATTCGGGCTGAAACCAATCCAGGGACCCACGCTCCATCAGCTCCCCTTTCGCATACACGGCGATGGCATACAGGCTTCCCGTTAGCATCAAGATGGCCAACACCAAGAGCACGACCAGCTTCGTCGTGCGTCCACGGGCCTCATCTTGGGCCCGAAAGAAATTCATGGTGGCCGCCATGGGGCGACTCAGGGGTTAGGCGACCGG
>CAIYAN010000104.1 GCA_903924185.1 uncultured Opitutia bacterium
GCGCACGGTCTTGCTGAAATGGTCGTTGAACCAGGTATTCCCCTTGGCGACCTCATCCAGCGCCTTCCGTAGGTCGGAGAGCGGCGAATTCTTGTTCACGAACCCGTGGACGCCTTCTTGGATAAGCCCACGCACGACTTGGGGCTCCTGCTTGGCGGAGAAGACCAAAATACGCATCTTCGGGAGATTGCGGCCGATGCGGCGGAGGACCTCAATGCCGCTCAGTCCCGGCATCATGACGTCGAGGATCAAGATATCTGGTCGCAGCTTAAGGACCATGTCTAGGCCCAGGTTGCCATCCGCCGCCGTTCCGAGGATGCGGTAGGTGCCACGGGTCTCGAGCATCTCGGTCGTCAATTCACGGATAGCGGTTTGGTCTTCGACGATCACAACTGTCTTGCGCCCGTCGGGCGGCGGCAGGGGGATAGGGCGGAGGGTCGGGCGCGGTACAACATGCGTAGTCGGCACGGTTGGAATCTGCAGGTTTTTCTTGGGTGAGGTCTTCATACGATAGGCACAAAGGGGGTCTCCTTGATTGTGAAATAATCCGCAAACGAAAGAGTGTAGGCTTTGTCTACTATGAAAACACGTGATGGGTTTACCCTATTGATAAGTTTATTGACCATGGCCGCAGCGATGCTAACCGCGCTGACGTTGGCGTCCTTCTTGATTGTTTCGGCCCGTGAGTCTGGGCATGCGGAGCGCCGGGCACAGTTGCGGGCCGCAGCGTTCGTGGGCGCGCAGACGGCGCTCGGCGAGCTCTCTTCAGCGATAGGCCGCGATGTGGGCTTCACTTATGTGGACGCGACGGGCGTCGTGACTTTCGGCCGTGGGGATGAGCGTTTCCGCCTGCGTGAATTATTGATGGGGGAAACGTCGGGCGTGCGGGTCGCCGTCACGGTAGAAGATTTATCGCAACGTTGGGATGAGCAAGCGGCCGCCGCGTCAACGCTGCGGGCTTCGCCGTGGATGCAGTCCCGCGTGGGGCGGCAGGCGTTGTCCGTGGGGCCGTTGGGTGTTCCGCCCACCGCCGCGACGGCTCTTGCTTTAGACCTAGGCGACGAGGGGTTCTATTACGCATCGGTGGGTCGCAGCCCCGCCGCTGGGGCGGGTTGGGGTTCATTTGGTTTGCTGACGGATGCGACGAGGGGAGGGTGGCGGCGCAACCTGTCAGACCCCGCGACCTTAGCTGGAGTCGTCGGCTGGGGGCTGGCACCGCGCTTGTTGGTGCCCGAGGCAGCCTTTGCGGCGAATCCCGCCAAAGGCTTGGCCCCTTCGACGCTCGAATCACCGCCCTACGCGCTGACGCACGCCCCCGTCCTTGTAGATTTCAGTTTGAGTCTGGGTTGCTTTAACTCCCGTTCGGACGGTCGGCATCGGGTGCGTTTTCATGGGTCGGGTCGTTGGTGGAATCCTTCGGCGGCGCCTTTGCTCGCGGATACGAATCACAATCTATACCTGATTGAGATCGAAGGGGCGCCCGAGGTGGAGGTGCGTAACGTCACTTCGGGGGCGCAGTTCACTGCTGATCTCGATGATAGCATTCAGGCGGACTTTGGTATCTTTTCTCAGGGGCCCCGTGAACAGGGCCTTTGGCTCTGGGGGCAAGTCGCCGATGCCCAGGCCTATGGCATGACGCGCCGCGGGTTATTGCCAGGTGAGGTCTATGGCTTCGTCACGCCCGATCCGGGCCTGCAACCGCAGGGCCTCTCGCGGATTCTGACGAAGACGACGTGGCGGCTGGACGAGACCCCGCATGCCGTGAATTGGAAACGTCCGTCCCCCGAAGTCTTCACGCCTTCCGATCGAATCGAAATTGCCGTGCGCTTTCGTAGTCCGATGACGCTGAAGCTTCGCCCCGCCAACGGGCTGGCGCCTATCGACCAAGCAATTCGCGACTACCCATCGCCACCGCAGGTCGTGATCGCCAACGTGTCCTTTCCTGATTTTCTGATTGAGACTACGGGGGCAGATTATTCCCGCGAGGATAGTGCGGGCTACACGATTGCGGAGCGGCGGGCTTGCCTGCGGGTGAAACTACGGGAGCGGCCGGCGGCGGCTTGGTTAGCCGGGGCCCGTGGTGGGCCGCTCCTGAAAACGGCTTGGGATTTAGCCGATCCCGCCGACTTCGCCGAGTGGGAGGTGCTGCACCCGCTCTTGGCGGTCTTCGAGGCGCAGGAAGGGCCGACGACCCCCAGTGAGTCGATGCTCTGGGATAAGTATACTAATGCCCATGTCGGGAATGAAGCCGGAGCTTTTGCCCGCATCCTAGTCAGGGATATTCCCGCCTCTCCGCTCAGTTCCGTGGCGGGCTTGCAGGCCTTGGTGCCAGAGGATAACCGAGACTGGAAATTTTGGTTGGAGGCCGCCTTCGTGGCCGCTCCGAGTGTTACGCCCCGGCCCGCCGCTGCGTCGGATAACCCCCGGCTCGTGGCGTTTGACGCGCGGGAAGTCCTCAAGCGTGCGGACCTGCTCTCGCCTGAGGCCGCCGATCGCTTAACCCTGGCCGGAGCTTTTAACGTCAACTCCCGGGACGTGGATGCGTGGGAGCGCTTACTGACGTCCGCGGCATCCACTTGGTCGTCAGACGCTGGCGGCCCTTGGGGAGTAGGCTCATTAACGGGTGCGTGGTGGGCGACTTTGCCCACCGGGGCGCAGTTGGCTCCCTTCGGTTCGCCCGTTCCGGTGAACCTCACGGATGAGGAGTTGGCGGCCTTAGCGCCCGAAGCCTTGCAGCCCGCCGCGGCCCAGCAGGGTATCCGGCAGCTACCACCCGCCGTCAGTCGCCGCTGGGCGGAGGCGATTGTGGCGAGTCAGCCGACCCATGGCTGGCCCTATCCCTCGCTCGAGGCTTGGGCGCGATCGGGTCTCATGGAGAAGTCGATTAACACTGCGGCCGTGAATCAATTCCTCGGTGTCGAGCTGGTCGATAGTCCCGCGGACTTACGGGCGGGGCATTTCTTCCGAGCCTACGCGCCGTTACTGACCGTGCGTGGGGATACTTTTGTTATTCGGTCGCGGGCGGTCAGCGCCTTGGGGGATGCGGCGATCGAAGTCGAATGGACCGTGCAACGGGTCCCCGAAGCGCAGGCCATTTCGGCTTTGGGGCGACACTTTCGGGTAATTCGTGCCCGGATTCGTAACGGATGAACTCGGGCGTGGGCTTGACTGTAACGGAAAAGGGCTAAGATTTAGCCCATGCACGAAAATAACCCGTTCATCGTCGACGCCGCTCCCGTGGAAGAGCGCGTTAGTTTCTACCGCCGTACTTACCTGCACGTGGCGGGAGCCTTGCTGGGCTTTGCTGCGCTGTTGGCGTTCTTCTTCGCTGGCTTCGACCAGCGTACCGGGATCGCCTTTACCTTAGCGTCCAGCCTCTTCGGCTTGATGAATTCTCTGGGTTCATGGAGTTGGCTACTCGTCATGGTCGCCTTCTGGGGTGGCACCATGGTTGCCCAAGGCTTGGCTTCGAACCGTGCCTCCGTGGCCTCCCAGTATTCTGGCCTGGGTCTCTATGTGCTTCTGCAGGCCCTCATGTTCATTCCGCTCTTAGCTATCGTGCATATTCAGACTGGCGGCCAGATGGCACAAATTTTGGTCCCGGCCTGTTCTCTCACGGGTGCCTTGGTCGTAGGCCTCACCTTGTCGGTCTTCATGACCAGCGCGGACTTCTCCTTCCTCCGTACGATCATCGTCATCGGGTCGGTCGTCGCCCTCGGCTTGGTCTTGCTCTCGGCCTTCGGCCTCTTTGCCCTCGGGACGTGGTTCGCTTTGGCGATGATTCTGCTCATGGCCACCGCCATTCTTTACCAGACCTGGGTGATTAAGACGCAGCTCACGACCGGCGACTATATCATCGCTGCGTTCATGCTCTTCTCGTCGATCGTCACGCTCCTCTGGTACGTGATCTCGTTCTTCCTCGGTCGTCGTAGCGATTAAGCACTAAGCATCGCTCACATAAAAAGGCCCCGTGGAGTATCCTCCGCGGGGCCTTTTCGTTGGTGGATGTCGCCTTAGCGGTTGGGGTCCGTCGTGGTCAGGGTGAGTTGATCGAGGAAGAAGGCGGACGGCTCGTTGGCGTTACTGATGAAGCCAATCCAGTTGACCGTGCGTAGTTCTTTGCTGCGGAAGGGTAGGTCGGTAAAGGCCTTCGTGGCGCCGCCCGTGGGCGTGACTTTCAAAGTCCAGGTACTCGTGGCAGCAGCGCCAATCGTCGCAACGACTTCATAGTGTACCCACTGATTCGAAGGGATATCCATGAGCGGTCCCGTCGGCCCGACGAGCTTCCCGTCCTTCAGGGTGAAGGTGGGCCCGGCGTGATAAGGGGAGGCTTGGTCGCGCCATTCGTGGACGAAGTACGCCTTCGGTTCGAGCCACACGTCGAAGCTACACGTCGTCACGCCGGTGGCATGGTTCGGCGACACCGTGAGCATGGGGAAGTAATGCGCGGGTAGGTTGGCGGCATCGGTGAACTTCAAGCTCTGCAGTCCATCGCTGCTATGTTCTTTCGAGAAAGATAGGCTGTCGCCCTTACCGCTAATTGAACCCTTGGTGAAGCTCGTCGGGGCTTTGGGGTTACGGAGGGGGCCCTCGAAACTCGTAACGAAGGCTATGGCCGGCGGGGCAGGCTGTTCGGGGCGGGCTGTTTCCGCCGTGCGGATAAACGTGCGGGCCAGCGTCTTCCAAGCCTCGTCGCCGGTCACGCCCATGACGCTCGTGTCGATGGGCTTGAAGCCGAGGGCGAGGGCGGGTGAATCCGAGCGAAGGCTGAAGTCGCGTTTGGCGGCATCTATGAAGAGCGGATCGGCAATGACTGAGCCGACATCTTGTCCGGTCTTTTGCCAGTCTGCCAGGGTCAGCTTCTTGGCGGTGAACGTCACCGGACGGCCGGAGTAGTCCCAGTAGAGGTTGCCCTGAAGCAAGTAATTGGCTGTCGTGCCCGTCCAGACGCCGCCGAGGGTGTCGCCGCGTTCAAAGACCACGAGGTTCTGTGCGAACGTGAAGGAGCGATGCTCTTCGGCACGGCTGCGCTTGAATTGATAGAGGTCGGCGAAGGCGAAGATATTATTTCGAACCACATTGTCTTTGCCGTAGTGCTGGTGGTAGCCGCCGTCGGTTGTGTCGTGGCACACGTTGCCTTCCATGGTGATGCCAGTGCTACCTTCGTCATTGTAGAGCCCCCAGCCACCGTAGCTGAAGCAACGGACGTGGTGGATATGGTTGTGGCTGATCGAGGTCCCTTCCGAAGGCCCCAGCGTGTAGACCCCGCCCATATCACTCAGCACTCCTTTGCCGAGGTGGTGAAGGTGGTTGTATTCGATGCGGTTCCGCTTGGCGGAACTGGGGGCGTAGCCCCAGCGCCAACCGACGGAGATGGCGGAATAGAACAGGTCGGAAACCTCGTTGTGCGTGACCACGTTGTCCGAGGCGAAGCCAATCCAAATGCCGACGGCGCAAGGGTAGATGTGGCCGCCGTCGCGGAGGATGCAGTTATGGATGGTGTTATGGGAAACCAAGTCGGCGGGGCTCGTCGGCTCCGCTAAGTTCCCGATGCGGATGGCGCCAGCGCCCATGTCGGTGATGAGGCAACGCTCGACGCGGACCTGGTTGCAGCCCTTGCGGAGCGACACGCCATAGCTCCCAAAATGGGCGAACTCGCAGTCGAAGAATGTCACCGACTGAGCGTGATCGAGCGTGACGACTCCATCCACGGTGGAGACTGCGGCTTGGTTGGGGTTAAAGAGGTCGGTATTCTCGACGCCCTTGGCGTGACGGAATTTCAGGCCCTGAAAGCGCAAGTGGCTCACGGGGCGCTGCGGTTCGCCGACGAAGCTTAGGAACTTCGTCGTCACCGGAATGACCGCGATAGTTTGCCCAGGCTTTTCGCCGGCGCGGGGGTGGTAGGTCAGTTGGCCGGCGCGGTCGAGGAACCACTCCCCAGGGGCGTCCAGGAAAGCGGGTAGGTTCTCGAGGACGAAGCCCGTGTGATGATCGAGCGTATTCCAAGGCTTGGTCGGCCCCCCGACCACGGTGATTGAGCCTTCGGTCACGTCGACAGATTCGATGCGCCGGCGGGTGTTATCCCACTTATGGTAAAAGTTGATGACGGCATCGGCAACCTCGGCGGCGCTGGCCTTTTGGAGCAGCGCAATATCGGCGGGGGCGAGGCGCACCTTCTGTCGAAATAGGCCAAGATCGACGGGAGTTTCCTCTTCGAGTTGGCGGACGAAATGATAGCCCTCGTTGAAGGACTTCGCGCGTGGGGCGCGCTGCCCGCCGACCCAGAGCTGTTGGGCCCGGCCGATCGTGAGTGGGGCCTTAGTGGTCCAGTGGCCATTGGCGGCCACGGTAAAGGCCGGTAGGGGCTGTCCGCCGTCGAGGATAACCTCGGCCCCGGTCGCGGCTTGATAAGTGATGAGTGCCTTCGCTTCCCCCGAGTCTTCGCCGGTGAAGCGGATTTCTTCGGTGAGACGGTAGGTGCCCGCCGCGAGCGTCACCTGAATGGGCTCTTGGAGCGGGCGTGGCAGTTTGCGGATGGCGCGGCGGGCGCCATTGAGGGTAGCGAATGGGCCGTCGGTGTGGGCGGTATTTGGTTGGGTCAGTTTGCCCGACCAGTCGTCGTTGCCGTTCTTGGCGACGTGCAGTTCGAGTGACCACGCAAGAGGGCAGGCGAGGCTAACGCAAATCCAGGCCGTGATGGCGGAAAGTCTCATGGGAGCAGGACAATGCTTCGCCTAGGGTGGTTCCCTCAAACCCTTTCTGCCACGTAGAAGCGCGTTTCACCGGCGAAGGCCCGCACGGCGGCGTTCTCGACCGCCACTTCCGAGCGTAAAGGAGACTTCCGCACGCGGAAGCCGGCCGCTATCAGTTCTGCGTGCGTCTCCGCTTCGGTACTGCTGTGCATGAAGACTGGTGTCGAATCCGTCTCATGCCAGCGGTCACCAGGTTGGCAGCCGGGCAACGTCGGTTCCTTGGCCCAGAGCACGCGGTGTTCGCCGGCGGCCCGGTCGTTGGCTGTGAACAGAAAGACCCCGCCTGGTTTCAAGACGCGTCGGATTTCCGGTAACGCGCGATCACGGTCCGCTCGGCCGCGCATGCACATCAGTCCGTTAAAGGCGAAGATCACCCCGTCGAAGCTCTCATCGGCGTAGGGGAGGGCGCAGGCGTCGGCGACTTCGACGCGGTCGGCCCAAACGGGCTCAACCTCGCCCAGCACACCTTTCGCCATGTCGACCATCGTCGGGGAAAAGTCGGTGACCCTTAGCTCATGGTAGCCCAGTTGCAGTAGACCAAGTCCCACGCGCCCCGCTCCACAGCCGAGTTCAAGGAGGCGGGCGTCTTTGACCCAAGCTTCCTCAATTAAGTATCGCTCCGAGGCCCAGAGCCCGACCTGCACCGCGGCCCGGGCATAGTGCAGGGCCGTGCCAGGGTGGCGCCAGTGAGCTTGGCGGTCGGTTTCCATGGCGTAGTCCCGACTACAAGCGGAACTTGCCTTGGACGCAACAGCGGGAACACTGCCGCCATGCTTCGTGTCAGCCTCTTGCTCGGCGTCTTCGCCTTGACCGCCTGTGATCGCCAGCCCTCGTCCGCGGCCGTGGCTACGAGCGAGGAAGCCAGCGTGGAAGTTCGCTTCTCCGTGCGTCAAGGCTCGGTCGGCACCCGTCTGCGCTTGGCCGTTACCGACCTTGAGAAGTCTCGCGGACTCATGGGTACGCCGAAACTGCCCGAGAATGAAGGCATGGCCTTCATGTATGAGTCCGACACCCAGATGCGCTTTTGGATGAAGGACACCCCGCTCGATCTCGATATCGCGTTCGTCTCCGCGGCAGGCGTCATCTTGGAAGTCAAAACCATGCGGGCCGGCGACACTGAGACTACCACCTCCAGTTCAGATAAAATCCGCTTCACCGTCGAAATGGCCTCCGGTTGGTATGCACGCGCTGGCGTGAAGGTTGGCGACAAGGTCGACATCGTCGCCCTCCGTGCCGCCCTCGCGGCCCGCGGTTTTCAGGCCAAGCGTTACGTTCCGTAAGCCCTTACAGTGACCACCAGAACCACGTCAGCGTGGTGGCTAAACCTAGCACGCTCAAGATCAGCGCCAACGCGAGACGCTCGGAATAGGTCGTCAGGAAGAGCTTCACGCGCTCGGTGCCAACTTGGCGGCAGCTTGGCGAAGGAAGCCCGTTAGGCGGAGTAAGTAGAAGGGCGAAGGCGAGCCCTCAATCACCGTCAGGGCTTGTTCGGCGGAGGCCACTTCGGCGTCGAGGATGCGGAAGCATTCGCGCCAGGTTTCGGCGGAGATGGCCTCGCGGGCGGACCGCCCTTGACGGAGTTCGGCGAGGATATCGACCTTCCGGCGATCGCGTTCGAGCAGCATCGGCAACGTCAGTTTACCGCTGGCGGCGTCGGTCCCGAGCGTCTTGCCCGCCTTGGCGTCGTCTTGCAGGAGGTCGACGAAGTCATCGTACATCTGGTAGGCGATGCCGAGGTGGAGTCCGAAGTCGGCACAGGCATCGATGTGGACTTGGGGGTAGCCAGCGACCAAGGCACCGACGCGGCAGGCGGCCTCAAAGAGCACCGCCGTCTTCATACGAATCTGGCGCTGGTAGTCGGCGAGACTGAGGGACTGGTTGTCGCGCGAGAACGTCTGGCAGACTTCGCCCGAGCAGACATCACGCGAGGCGCGGGCGACGATGGAGCAAAGGGTCGAGGAGGTATGTTCGCTCGCCAGGACGAGGGCGTGGGCGAAGAGCGCATCGCCGAAGAGGACGGCCGCGTGGGCGCCGTGGGTGTGGTTGGGTGTATCGGCGCCGTGGCGCGTATCGGCACCGTCGAGGACGTCGTCGTGAACGAGCGTAGCCAGGTGGACTAATTCCACAATCGCCGCACCGCGAACGAGGTCGATGGACGGCCCGATGCCGGCACCGGAACCGAAGGCGAGGAGTGGGCGGAGGCGTTTGCCAGGGTGGGCGAGGACCTCGCGCACCATCGGCCGGACCTCAGGTTCAAAGCTAGCCTCCTGATCCGCTAGGAAAGACTCGAGGGCCGCGAAGTGCGGTTCTAGTCCGAGATGCAGGGGGGAACTCACGACCGCACCTTGCCAATCCCGTCGGCGGGGCGCAAGCGCAGGTTGTCCCTAAGCGGGTTTACGGGGCGAACTTCGTCTCCGTTGTCGTCGACAGCTTACCGGTGCCTTCGCAATTCGTGCAAGGAATACGCTTATCCTCTAACTTGCCCTTTTGGGGCTCGCGCGTGTAGCCGAGGCTGTTGCAGGTCTTGCAGCCGACCCGTTCAGTCGTGGTCACACTAAACTCGCCACCTTGGGCGACCTGCTCGATGAACTTTGTCAGGCTGGCATTGGACTCCTCAATCGGCTTGCACTCCACGAACGCCTCGCGGCGAATCGTCAGCGTCTTGCCGACGATGGGGCTGAATTTAGCGGTAAAATCGAGGGCGACGGTACCGGCGTGCGTGCCGGTCATTCGGCCCGTGGCGCCGACCTTGACTTCCTCGTCGAGGACCAGGATGGCCCACGCATCCGTGCTGCCGGCGAGCGCTTCGCCGACCGAGGGCCAGGAGGCCTTGGTCACGTAGCGCTGTTCGCCTAGATCTTGCAAAATCGTGTACGAAACCGCCGTCACTGGGCCGGGTGCCTTGACGAAAGTTTTTCCGTCGGTCACGTACTGCGAGGTCAGCACGGTGAAGAGGCGCTGCAGTTCGCGCGTCGTCTCAAAGGCTAACGGCTTGTTGAGGTTAGCAATTCTGAACGTGCGCTTTTCAACGGCGGCCAGCGTCTTGGCTGGGCGGAAGGGGGAGATGGTCGGTGCTTCTTCCTCTTTGGCCTTTTCGGGGTCGTCTTTCTTCATCTCGGGCTCGCCTTTCTTGGCTTCCGTTTCAGCCATCGGCTTCTTGGGTGCCTCGGCTTCGTCGGCCATTTTGGGCTTGGTGGCAGGCTTGTCACCTTCGGCCATTTCCGTCTTTGGCTTCATGCCTTCCTTGGGCGCCTCCATTTCTTTTTCCATGGCTGGCTTCTCCGTGGCGGGGGCCATCTTGTCGGCCGGAGTTTTCTCGACCTCGACCACCTTGGTAATGATAACTTTCTCCGTCGTGCCGGCTTTCTTCCCAAACAACGTATTGTCTGGGTTCGCTGCGTGAGCGAAGGGCAGGGCGGCCAACAGCAGCAGGGAAATTGGGAGGCGCATGGAGGTGGGGAGATTAGTCGAGCGAGCTCAGGTCGCCCTCGGCGGGTGGCGGGGCGGACTTGGCCTTGGCCGTGATAGCTTTAGGCTCGGAGGTGACGGTTCTGCTAGCGGATGAGCCGTAATTAGTTGAGTCATTCGGGCCATCTGGATCTGGCTCATCATCGTCATCATCACTGATATCGTCGTCCTCAGGGTTCGGCTTATCGCCGCGAGCAATCCGCTTGCGACGGACGATGGCCCCGCCGACGCCGACCGCGATGAGGTAGAAGCAGAAGAGGATTCCCGTGAGGACAAAGAGAGACAGCGGGTCACCAATCGGCGTGATCAGGCCGACCAGGATGAGGATCCCGAAGAGCATGCCACGCCAAGATTTGAGTAACGTGCTGGGACGGACCAGTTCGAGCCACATCAGAATAATCAGTGCCAGCGGGAATTGGAACGTCAGGCCCGTCAGCAGGCTCATCATCGTCACGAACGAATAATAATCGGAGGCCTGCCAGGTCACCTCGATGCCCATCCCGTGGGCGAAATGGTGCCAGATCTGAACGGACATTGGGGTCAGCCAGAGGAAGGCGAGCGAGGCCCCGCAGAAGAAGAGGATAAGCGCCGCGATACAGAACGGGATGAGCCCCCGCTTTTCCTTGTTGTTAAGGGCAGGGCCGACGAAGCGAACCACTTCATATAGGAAGATGGGGGAGGCCAAGGCGATGCCGGCGGCGAAGGCCGCGTACATGAGCACCGACCAGACACCCATGAAGGTGAACTCCTTGAGCTCGCCGAGGGCCGCGAGCGATGGTTCGGCCTTTCCGATGAGGAAACTAATCGGTGAGGTTTCTGGATGTTTTGCCCATTCGAGCGGCAGGTTGAGAAAAGAGGGAATCTTTTCGTAGAAAATCAGGGATACAACCAAGCCCACCATGAAGACTGCTAGTACGCGAATCAACGAGACGCGGAGGTCGTCGATATGCTCCATGAACGACATCTCGCTCCGGGGACGATTGCGTCGAATGAGGGTGGAAAGCATGGGGAGGGGTTAGACCGTCAGGAGGGCTTTGATGTCGTCGAGGCTAAGGGCAGACGAGACGGAGTCTGATTCACTGAGGAGCTTACGCAACATCTCAGACTTGGACTTTTGGAGGTCCATGACCCGTTCTTCGATCGTTCCGGCGGCGATAAGCTTGATACTGGTGACGGTCCGAGTCTGGCCGATACGGTGGGCCCGGTCGGTAGCCTGGGCTTCGGCGGCGGGGTTCCACCAAGGGTCGTAGTGGACGACCGTGTCGGCCCCGGTGAGGTTGAGGCCCGTGCCGCCCGCCTTGAGGGACATGAGCATGACCGGGATGGTCGGAGTCGAGTTGAACGTATCGCAGACCCCTTGGCGGTCGTTAGTCGAGCCGTCGAGGTAGCAATAGGGGATGCCGCGGGCTTCGAGCGCCTTGCGGATGATCGTGAGCGCGGAGACGAAGGTCGAGAACACCAGCATGCGGTGGTTCGCATCGATGGATTCTTCGAGGAGCTCGAGGAAGGCCTGGAGCTTGGCCGAATCGGCCTCGTCCATCTTCGGGTCGAGGATGCGCGGGTCGGCGCAAATCTGGCGGAGCCGGAGGAGCTGGTTAAAGGCGGCCATCCGAATGGCGTTGTCCTTGGCCCCACTCATTTCCATGTCGAAGATTTCCTGCCGGGTCGTTTCCTGCATCTCGTCGTAGAACTTCTTCTGGTTCTCTTCAAAGTCGCAGTAGATAATCTGTTCGATCTTGGGCGGCAGCTCGGGGGCGACCGCAAGCTTGGCGCGGCGGAGGATGTAAGGCGCCGCCATCTGGAGGAGACGGTCGTCGTGCCACTTGCGGTCTTCGGACGCCAGACGTTCCTCCGGCTTGGGCAGGTAGCCCGGCATGAGGTAGCCGAAGAGGGAGCGGAGGTCTTCGAGGGAATTCTCGACTGGCGTGCCGGTGAGGATGTAGCGGCCCTTGGCGATAATCTGCTTCACAGCCTTAGTGGCCTGGGCGCGCGGGTTCTTGATATTCTGGCCTTCATCGCACGTGGCCGTGCTCCAATTGACCAGCGCGAAGGAACCCACGTCGCGGGCCAAGGTGCCGTAGGAGGTGATGATGAGGTCGAAGCGCTTGAGGTATTCGGGCGAGGATTCGCGAGACTGGCCGTGGTGGGCGAGAACCTTGAGGGCGGGGGTGAAGCGGCGGGCTTCGCGGCGCCAGTTCTCGACGAGCGAGGCGGGGCAGACCACGAGGCAGGGGCCCTCTTCAGGGCGTTCCCGGCGGACGACTTCCATGAAGGCTAAGGCTTGGACCGTCTTGCCGAGGCCCATTTCATCGGCCAGCAGGCCACCGAGGTGATTGTTGTGCAGGTGCCAGAGCCACGCCACGCCGACCTGTTGGTAGAGGCGGAGCATCTGGGTTAGCTCGGGACGAATCGGCGCGGGCTGGAGTTTCGACAGGTTGCGAATCGCGTCGGAGCGCTTGGCCCAAGCCTCGGGCGGAGCGAAGGCAGCCTGGAGTTCCTCGGCGATCGCATCGGCGCTGGCCAGGTCGGCGAAACCAATCTTCAGGTTGAGGTCGAGGTCGACGTCGCGCTTGGCTTCGCCCGTGATGCGGCGCTGGGCGTTGCGGATGGACTCCATCAACTCGGGCGTGATGAGGCGCGGTCCGCGGTCCGTGTAGAAGAACATGCGGCCACTCTTGAGCGCTTCTTGGACGACTTTGGAGCTCTTGCCTTCGGGGTCGATGCCGATGGCAAAGCGGAAACCGCCGGTCTCTTCGGCGGCGTCGCATTTCGCTTTGGCGAAGTCGACGTTGCGCAGGGAGTGCTTCAGGTTGTGCGTGAAGTATGAATCGTTATCGATGCAGAGGACCTTGTGGTGGCGGGCTAGGAAGTTGAGGACTTGAATCGTGCCGTTGAGGTACCACTCGCGCGTGGCCGTTTCGAGGACGAACCCGTTGCGCTGCAGGACTTCGCGGAGCTCGGATACTGGACCGCTCGATTTCTGCGGCAGGCGGATCCGCAGCCACTTCATGGAGCCGTCGACCCAAGGGGCGTCTTCTTCGCCGCGGTCTTGGGAGCGGATTTCTTCCTTCTCGTCGTCCAGGGCCTCACCGTTGTGCGTCGTCTGCGGGGTGACTTCCGGTTCCTGCAGGTGCGTATGGACGCCCGCTAGGCTATCTCCGGACCAGGCCAAGGGAACCTCGGGCGCATTGGCCATCCGGAAGATGGCTAAGCCTTTGCCGACGCCGAGGAGCTGGCGCAGGTGCCGGCGGGAGAGTGGTAATAGGCCCTGTAGCTTGCCGTTACAGAGGTTCTCGAGGATGGCCAAAAAGAAGACCGTGTCGGGCTCGATGGTCCAAGCCTTGGTGCGGTCGATATTTTCCGGGGCGGTTTGGATACCGTCGATGCGGAGCTCCAGGCGGCAGATGATTTCGTCGCGCTGGGCCGCCGTGGCGATGTTCGGGGGGATGATGAACCGGACCTCGATCGGCGTGCCGCGTTTCGGGGAGAGGTTGAGGGATTTGAGCTTCGGCCCCTGAGGGGCGGCGGTCGGCTCGGTTTTGGCGGACTTAGAGTTTTCTTTTACGTCGGTCTTACTGGCGGTCGCTGGTTTGGGTGGGGCGTCTTCCGTTAATTTGATCGTCCCTTCCTTGGCGGCTAGGGCCAGGTAGGCCGCGGCCGAGTGAACGCACAACTTTCTTTGCCGAATGGAAACCTCGCAGGCGCACTCATTGCGCTGGAAAGTAATGGAGCGCAGGTTCCAGCGGGCTTCCCGGGATTCGGTGCCGTCATCAACCAAGGCTTCCACATTGGGGAAGGCCCAGATCGCTTTCTTGACCTTACCTTTAAGGACGAGCTGCTTGGCGAGTAACACGGTCGCCCCGCCGGCTAGATCAATGAGATCGTCCTCGGTGAGTGCGGGCATCGGCTGACTCGGCGCCATAGGTGGTTCGTGCGGGAAGGCGGTGTGGCCAAGAGTGGGCACACCGAAAATGAATGCTGGTAATGACTAACCGCCTTAGAGGGCGACGTCTTGGACCGGAACCCTAGGGTGCATCTCAAAGACGCCTACCGGGGTGGTTGGACCTGTCATCACGATGGAGAAGTCCGCCCCGATGCCAATAATAATCTTACCGCCGGGCATATGGACCGTCAAATCGGCGTCAACAAGGCCCATTTTACGGGCGACCGCCGCCGAAGCCGAAGAAGAGGACCCCGAGGCGAGGGTGTAACCAGCACCGCGTTCCCAGATCTCGATTTGGACATTCTGGCGGTCGACGATCTTCATGAACTGGACGTTCGTGCGATTCGGGAAACTAGGATGTGTCTCGAGAGCCGGGCCGTAGGTCTTGGCAAGGTCGGGCGAGAGGTCGTCGACTGGGATCACACAGTGCGGGTTGCCGACGGTGGCAGCCCAATACTTAAACGTCCGGCCGTTGACGGTGATGCTTTCGCCGAGGACTTCGCGGTCGGCGCCAATGTGCGGAATCACCGGAGCGCGGAAGGAGACCTTGCCCATCTCGACGCGGATACGGTTGCCGCCTTCGAAGACGGAGCAACCGACTAGGCCGCCCAGGGTGTGGACCTTAAACTCTTGGCCTTCCTGAACACGCTTGGTTTCGAGGAGGTGACGGCAGAAGATACGGATACCGTTGCCGGACTTCTCGGCTTCCGAGCCGTCAGGGTTTAGGATGCGCAGGCCAAAGGCGCCATCAGTGCGTTCAATCGGACCATAGAGGATACCGTCCGAGCCGAGTCCATAGTGGCGATGGCAGACCTTGCGGATCGCGTCCTGAGAGAAGAGGGGAGCGCAGTCCTGCGGCTCGAGGACGAGGTAGTCGTTGCCGAGGGCGTGGTACTTGAAAAAGCGCATGGGTTCTGAATTGGGCGGTTTGCGGCCTTTTGCAAGTCAGCCCTGTCGACTGCGGGCTTGGAAATCCCCACGAGCCTGCTTAGACCCTTCCCCATGCGCCTGACCCCCTTGCTGGCATTATTCTCCGTTGCTCTAGCCTGCGCCGCCGAGCCCGCGAAGCGTCCGCCGAACATCGTCCTGCTTTACTCTGACGATATCGGTTGGGGTGACCTGGGTTGCTATGGGGCTAAAGTCATCCCCACGCCGAACCTCGATCGGCTCGCCGCGCAAGGGACTCGGTTCACGGCCGGCTATTGCACCTCTGCCACCTGTACGCCCTCCCGCTATTCCTTACTGACCGGCGAGTACGCCTGGCGTCGGCAAGGGACGGGCGTCCTCCCCGGCGACGCTAACATGATCATCAAGCCAGGTCGGCCAACCTTACCAGCGAGCCTCGCCAAACTGGGCTACGCCACCGGCGTCGTCGGCAAGTGGCACCTCGGTCTGGGCGGTGAGTCCGTCGATTGGAATAAGCCAATCAGCCCTTGTCCGAACCAAATCGGCTTTTCTTATTCTTACATCATGGCCGCCACGGGTGACCGCGTCCCGACCGTCTTCGTCGAGGATGGTACTGTGGTCGGGCTCGACCCCAAGGATCCGATTGAAGTCAGCTACAAGAATCCGTTTCCAGGCGACCCCGACCTCACGTCGGCGGCCGAGCGGGCCAAGTTGAAGATGGATTGGTCGCACGGTCATAATATGGCCTTGGTGAACGGCGTCGGGCGCATCGGTTGGATGAAGGGCGGTAAGGCGGCCCTTTGGAATGACGAGACCATGGGCGATGTGTTCGCCGACAAGGCCTGCGCGTTCATCGCGGCCAACAAGGCCAAGCCATTCTTCCTCTACTACGCTTCGCATGAGAACCATGTGCCGCGCGTGCATAATCCGCGTTACGCAGGCCGCACGCCCTTGGGCCCGCGTGGTGACGCCGTCGTGGCGTTCGATGATCAGGTGGGGCGTATCTTGGCCGAGCTCGAGAAGCAGGGCCTCGCCGAGAACACCCTCGTGATTTATACTTCCGATAACGGACCCGTCCTCGACGACGGCTATAAGGATCAGGCCGTGGAGCGCAATAAGGCCGCCGGGCACCTGCCAGCCGGTCCTTTCCGCGGGGGCAAGTACAGCATTCTGGAAGGCGGTACGCGCGTCGGCTTCATCGCGCGCTGGCCGGGCCGCACGCCCGCGGGCCAGGTCTCTGATGCCTTAATGTCGCAGATCGATCTCCCCGCGGTCTTCACCAAGCTGGCCGGCGGCGACCCCGCCGAGTTCTTAAAGTTGGACGGCGTTGATACGTCCGCCGCGCTGACGGGCGGTGCCGGGCGCGAGACGGTCATCTCCAGTACGCAGGGCAATACGCTATCCATCCGTGATGCCCGCTGGAAATTCATTCCTGGGGTCGGTGCCCCTGCGAAGGCCAAGAACACTGCGGCGAAAGCCACCGGGCCCTTGGTGGCTTTGCTGGGGTCCGACGAGGATCTGGAACGGGACCGCCGCGAACAAACCGGGCCGCGTCTTTTCGACCTCTTGGCCGACCCTGCCGAGCGTAAGAACGTGGCGGCCGAAAACGCTGAGGTCGTCGCCCGCTTACGGGCCAAGCTCGACGAACAAAAGGCCAAAGGCGTTGCCCAGCCGCTCCCGCGGTAAGGCATAATCGCTCGATAGTGGGCGTGTGCGGGGCATCTCTCGGCTTGAAGCGAGGGGGGGACTGGTGATGCTGTTCCCAACCCCTCCTCCCCCATGTCCAATAACAAGTTCCTGCGCTACGGCATCGCCGCGGCGGTGATGTTCCTGACCCTCTTCGCCTGGGGTGTCTATTTCGTGCCGATGGGTCGTTACCTCTCCTTGGCTTTCCCTGGTGACTCCAATATCACGGGGTTCGCCTACGGTGCTGGCCCGTTGGCTGCGATGATCTCAGCCCTGGTCGCCGGTTGGTTGGCCGATAAGGCGATTTCGGCCCGCCGTCTCTTCTTCGTGCTCGCTGTGGTCGGTGGCGTACTGCTGTGGCTTGTGCCTTCGGGCAAGACGGCTGCAGCCTTCTCGGGACTGTTGTTCTGTCATGCGCTGTGCTACTTCGCGGCCTTGCCTCTCCTGAATGCCATCGTGCTTCGCACGCTCGGTTCGGATTCGCAGTTTTTCCCTTGGTTCCGTTCCTCCGGTACCATTGGTTGGATTGCTTCTGGTTACGCCATTGGGATTGCGGCGAATGCCATGGGTGTGGCGGATGTGGCGACCAATCCCGTAATCTTTAAGATGGGCGCGGTGGCCTTCGTCGCCGCAGGTGTGCTGGCCCTCTTCTTGGCAGCCGAAGATTCCGAGCAGGATTCAGCCAAGTCCGCTGAACCGACGCCCAGCGTATTCGTGCTACTGGCCGACACCAAGTTCATGGTCTTTCTGGTTTTCTCGTTCTTGTTCTGTATACCGTTGGCCCTCTACTTCACCTACGCCAATGCCTTTATTGCCAGCCGTGGTGTGGCGAATCCTGAGGCCATCATGACGATTGGGCAGTATTCCGAAATCGTTTTCCTGCTGCTCTTGCCGTTCGCCTTCAACTACCTGACCGCTAAGCGCGCGTTGCTCGTTGGCATGGCCTTCTGGGCCCTGCGCTACGCCATCTTCGCGAAGTCCGGTAATACCGAGTGGATGCTTATTACCGGCGTCGCCTTGCATGGCTTATGCTACGACTTCTTCTTTGTGACGGGCATGCAGTACGCTGACCGCCGTGCCCCGGCCGGCCTGCGTAATCTCGCTCAGTCCGCGGTATCGTGGGTCACGCTCGGCCTTGGCCTGTGGGCGGGTAACATGATCGCACCGCTCCTCGATAGTCGCTTCATCGACCGCACCAAGCCCGGCGTGCTCGTCTTTAAGGATGAGTTTTGGCTCTATCCTTCGGCCTTCGCCGCCGTGCTACTTGTGGTCTTCGCGTTATTCTATAAAGATGACACGCGTCTGTCCGATAAGGCCAACGGCTAAAGGGTTTTTCTTTCATGGCTTCTCCTATCCGTATCCTTTGCGTCGGTGCCGGCCACATGGGCCGTTCGCATGCCTTGGCCTACCATAAGCTTCCCGGCTTCCAGATCGTCGGTCTGGTGACGCGCTCGGCTACTTCGCGCGCCAAGCTCAATCAAGAGCTCGGCGGTGGGTACCCAGAGTTCTCCGATTTTCATGAGGCCCTAAAGGCGACCAAGCCGGACGCAGTCTCAATCTCAAGCTATCCCGACACGCACGCGGAATACACCATCGCTGCGCTCGAAGCTGGTTGCCACGCGTTCGTGGAGAAGCCGCTTGCGGCGTCCGTCGCCGAGGCTGAACAGATTGCCGCTAAGGCCAAGTCGACCGGCCGAAAGGTCGTGATTGGTTATATCCTTCGCCATCACCCCGCCTGGACGCAGTTCATCACCGAGGCCCAGAAGCTCGGGAAGCCGCTGGTCATGCGCATGAATCTCAATCAGCAGAGCTCCGGCGACAATTGGAAGACCCACCGCGCGCTCATGCAGACGTGTAGCCCAATCGTCGATTGCGGCGTCCACTACGTCGACATCATGTGCCTCATGACGGGCAGCCGCCCCATCCGCGTATCCGGTATCGGCGCCCGCCTTTCCGATGAACTTCCAGAAGGTATGGTCAACTATGGCCAGCTCCAGGTAACCTTTGCCGATGGCTCTGTGGGTTGGTATGAAGCCGGCTGGGGTCCGATGATGTCCGAGGAGGCTTTCTTCGTGAAGGACGTTGTGGGTCCAAAGGGCTCCGTGACGATTGTCGCTGGGAAGGGCGCCCAAGAGGGCAATTCTGCCGACGTCGACGGCCACACCGGCGCCCAGGCGCTCAAGGTGCACCATTCTGCCCTCGGTCCTGATGGGAAGTTCTCCAAGCCCGATCAACTCGTCGCGACTGAGGCCGACCCCGGCCATGATGGTCTGTGCGAGCGTGAGCAGGTCTATTTCGAGAAAGCCATCCGCGAGAACCTTGACCTCACCGCCCACCTCGATGACGCCGTCAATTCGATGCGCATTGTTGCGGCCGCTGACCAGTCGTTCCGCGAAGGCCGTACGATTAATCTCTAAGTCCGTCCGTGGCGCATCCGAACGTCGTCTTCATGGGCGTTGCCGGCTCGGGTAAGAGTACGGTCGCCATGCATTACGCCCAGGGGCGCGGCTTTGCGTTTGTCGAGGCGGATGACTTCCATCCGCCCGCGAACGTCGCGAAGATGAAGTCGGGCCAGCCGCTTACCGACGAGGATCGCGTGGGCTGGTTGTCGGCGATGGCTCAGCGTATCAGCGACGGCAAAGCCCGTGGCGAGACGATGGTCATCACCTGTTCGGCGTTGAAGCGGAGCTACCGCGATCAGCTGCGGCAGGGTGACGCAGCCCTTTTCTTCGTCTTGCTGGATGGCCCCGAGGCGCTGCTCGCGCAGCGCATCGCTGCGCGCAAGGACCACTTCATGCCGCCGTCGCTCCTCGCAAGCCAGTTGGCTATTTTGGAGCGCCCGGTGCCGCCGACCGAGAAGGCGGTGACCTTGCCGATCACGCTGCCCCCGGCGCAGTTGGCGGACATCCTCCGGCTCTTCTTCGAAAAGCTGTCGGTTTAGAGGCCGAGCGGGATGGGGCCGCTATCCGTTGGTTGAGCGTAGGCCTTGCCCTCAAAGTAGGACCAGTCGGCGTGGCTGGTGAGTACACCGCTGCGGCTGCCGAGGGCTTCGGAGGCATCCGCCAAGATGAGCGTCAGGCGAAGGCTACGCACCTTGAACTTGTCCTCGGACTTCGGACAGGTGATTGTCGCGACGTTGGCCTTGGTTAGTGTGGCGAGGGCTTGCGGCGAGAGCTTAAACTCCGCCTTGCTCCACTGGTCAGTGCCCGCGGGCAGAACGCCGAGGACGACGCCATTCAGTGTGAGCGTCTTGTCGCCGAAGGCCTTGCCGTTATTGCCGAAGACTTCGAGCGTGAGCTTGGCGGACTTCGCACCTTTGATGGCCTCGGGCGAGAGGTCAGACGGTGGTATGACTACGGCCGCATAGGCCTGCGGAGCCAGCAACTGAGTCGTGTGGCGCATCGCACCTGGCAACGTCAGCGGAGTAACCGTGGGCTTATCGTCGGCACCGAACGGACGCTCGGTGAGTAACCAAGCCTCGGCCGTCGTCGCGGATTCGCCTGGGACGATTTGGATTTCAAAGTTAGCGCCGTAGGCCTTGAGGTCATAGCCGGCCATCTGCCAAGGTTTGGCTTCGGTGCTTAGCATGCCGTGGCGGGCGTAGCCGGGGTATTGATTAATCGCTGCGCTGCGTTGGCGGGTGGGCTTCACCAGTTGGCCGTTGATGAGCAGGTTGGGTAGGGTGGGGCGACCGATGAGCAGTAGCTCTCGGCGATCGCTGATGAAGTCGGCGATCTTCACGGCGACCTTCTGGTTAGCTCCCGTGCCGCTGACCTTATGGGAGCTATCGGCGGCCAGCCTGAACATGGGGCCGCGGGCTTCGCCAGGGCTGAACTCCAGTGCCACTGTCTCATAGCCCGGGATGGAAATTTCCGCCGTCTCGCCGCCGCGGTAGGTCATGGGCAACTCCATGCGGTAAGGGTAGACCATGCGGGCGTGCCAAGCTTGGCCGGGCTTGCCGGCGAAGAACGTCGTAGCATCGAGACGCACCGAGAGCGTCGCCGTCCCCGCGGCGGGGTTGCGCGCAACGAGCGTGCCCGTCTGGCCATCGCGCGACCAGCCCATGTAGCCATAGGCATGGCCCTCATCGGGTCGTCCGCCCACAAAGCAGGTGTTGATCATGTCAGCCTTGCGGGCCTCCGTCCACTGGTGGACCGCGATGAGCGCCTTCCATTCGTCGGGCGTGACCGAAGCCGGCGATAGGTACCATTCGCGGAGCAGGGTGCCGCGGCCGTAGTGCATCAGGACGTGGTCGGACCAATCGCGCGGCAGGTCGGTCGGGAAGGACATCTGGCCGCCGCCGTTGCGGATGATCCCATGCGTCATGATATTGGAGATCGGAAACCACGGCCGATCGGCCGGGTCGCCCCACATCCGCCAGAAATACACATCGCGGTCGGTCGTTGCTTGGGCACGTCCGGAGATTTCCGGCCAGTTACCGTTGAAGCCATCATCGCCCGCGAGCAGCCAGACCGAGTTCGCGTAGTTCAGCCAAGCTGGTGAATGCCACGTCCAGTTCGTCGCGTTGATGAAGACGCCCTTCGCCCGGGCGGGTTGGGTAGCGATGGCGAACCCAGTGAACTCGCCCGCGTGACCGTGGCGATCGGTGGGCACTACGTTCGA
>CAIYAN010000105.1 GCA_903924185.1 uncultured Opitutia bacterium
ACATTGTTCCTGACCGCGTCCACATCATGTGGGACGGACGCATCGTCCACAGCGGCGGCAAGGAACTGGCCATCGAACTCGAAGCCAAGGGCTACGATTGGGTGAAAACCGAACTCGCTACGGCCTAAGACCATGGCTGAAGTCGACGAAAACCTGGCCCAGCGTGAAGCGATCGAAGTCGATCGCTCAAAGGGTGACTTTAAATACGAGGAGAGCTACGCCTTTGATGCTGGCGTGGGCTTGAGCGCTAGTGTGGTCGACTATATCTCGAAGGTGAAAGACGAGGAGCCGTGGATTCGCGAGTTCCGCCAAAAGTCGCTCAAGATTTTTGAGGGGCTCCCCATGCCGACGCATTGGGCGACCACCGACCTCGATAACATTAAGTTCGATAAAATCCGCTACTACCTCGCCAAGGGCCAGAAGGCCGTGCGCACGTGGGAAGAAGTGCCGGACGACGTAAAGAAGACCTTCGAACGCCTCGGTATCCCCGAGTCGGAACGCAAGTTCCTCGCGGGTGTTGAAGCCCAGTTCGACTCCGAAGCCGTCTACTCCCGCATGAAGGAAGAGCTCGAGAAGCTCGGGGTCATCTTCTGCGGGCCGACCGATGGCCTCCGCGACCACCCAGAGATCTTCCGCAAGTGGTTTGGTAAGGTCATCCCGGCCGGCGATAATAAGTTCGCCGCCCTGAACTCGGCCGTCTTCTCGGGCGGTTCGTTCATCTACATCCCGAAGGGCGTCAAAGTGGCCCAGCCTCTGCAGGCCTACTTCCGGATCAACGCCGAAAACTTCGGGCAGTTTGAGCGCACACTCATCATCGCCGACGAAGGCTCGGAAGTCACCTACATGGAAGGCTGCACGGCCCCCAAGTTCGAGACGGCCACCCTCCACTCTGCCGTCGTGGAACTCGTCGCGCTCAAGGGCGCGAAGATTCAATACGTCACCGTCCAAAACTGGTCGGCCAACGTCTTTAACCTCGTCACCAAGCGTGGCGTCGCCGAGGAAGGCGCCGAAGTGCGCTGGATTGACTGTAATATCGGCTCGCGCCTCACCATGAAGTACCCGGGTGTCGTGCTCCGCGGCAAGGGTGCGCGTGGCGAAGTATTATCCATCGCTTTGGCCAACGACGGCCAGCACCAGGACACCGGCGCGAAGATGATTCACGCAGCCGACGACACGACCTCCAACATCATTGCTAAGTCCATTTCCGTCGGCTCGGGTCGCTCCACCTATCGTGGCCTGGTGCACATCCCGAAGACGCTGAAGAACTGCCGCAACAATACCGAGTGCGACGCCTTGCTCATCAACGAGCACAGCCGCACCGACACCTACCCGGCAATTTCCGTGCGCGGCCAAAAGAACTCCGTCCAGCATGAGGCCAGCGTCTCAAAAGTTTCTGCTGAGCAAATCTTCTACATGATGCAGCGCGGCCTCTCCGAAGGCGAAGCCATGTCCCTCGCCGTGAACGGCTTCGTCAACGACCTCGTGAAGGAGTTCCCCATGGAGTATTCCGTGGAACTCAAACGCCTCATCGAACTCCAGATGGAAGGGTCCGTCGGCTAAGATGAGCATCCTCACCGCCCCAGCTGGCGTCCTCGACGTCGCCCTGCAGTCCGCCGAGACCACCCAGTTCCGAGCGCAGGACTGGTTCGCCGTCCTCCGCCAGCAGGGCTGGCACACCTTCCAGTCGTTGCCGATGCCCACCCGCGACGACGAAAAGTGGCGCTTCTCCGACGCCCGTTCGCTCTCGCTCGATGGCTATGCGCCGGCGCCAGAGCCGACCGAAGCCCTCGCCGCCGCGCTGATTGCGCGCTCGCACTTCGTTGCTCGTCCCGCGTCCCTGATTGTTCACGTCGATGGCCACTGCGTGCTGCGTCCGGCCCTCTCGCCGGAGCTCACCGCCCAAGGTGTGCGCTTTGAGACCTTAACGGATGCGGTGCGTCACCACCCTGCCCTCCTCCAAGAACACCTCTTGAAGCACGCGGCTGGTCTCGGTGGTGCTAAGTTCCTCGCCTTGCACCAAGCGTGGCTCCGGGCTGGCTACGTCCTCTTCGTCCCCAAGGGCGTCGAAATTCGCCAGCCGTTTGTATCTGTCAACTGGACCTCGACCGATGGCGCAGCCGTCTTCCCGCACGCCCTGATCATCGCCGGCGAACACGCCACGGTCTCTATTCAGGACTACCACCTCGGTGCCACGGCCGACGCCCGCGCCTTGGCCATCTCTGCCTGCGACATCCATACCGGCACCGGCGCCAAGGTCTCCCGCCTCGCCGTCCAAGGCTGGGGTTCCCGCACGCAGTCTTTCCAGGTGGATAACACCTGTGGCGGTCGCGACGCGCTCATCACCTCGGTCAACGCTGC
>CAIYAN010000106.1 GCA_903924185.1 uncultured Opitutia bacterium
GCCCCAACGATGGTGTGCATTTCGTCGATGAACAAGATGATGTTCTTAGCACGCTTGATCTCATCCATGATCCCCTTGATGCGCTCTTCGAACTGGCCGCGGTACTTGGTTCCTGCGACCATGAGGGCGAGGTCCAGCGTCACGACCTTACGGTCGAGCAGGATTTCCGGAACAATGCCGGAAGCGATTTCTTGGGCCAAGCCTTCGACGATGGCGGTCTTACCGACGCCAGCTTCGCCGATGAGGACAGGGTTATTCTTCGTTCGGCGACAGAGGATCTGCACCACCCGGCGGATTTCTTCCTTTCGACCAATGACCGGGTCGAGTTCGCCGGCCCGGGCCATCTCGGTGAGGTCGCGGCCAAAAGTCTTTAGCAGCGAGAGACGCTCGCCCCGACCGGGGCGGCCCCCTTCTTCGCCGGAGCGACGCGGCGGCGGCGTATCTTCGCCATCGGACTTCTCCTCCGGTGGAGTGTCTTCCGACTTACTTTCGCCCTCAACGGAAGCATTGGGGTCGATGTCGGCAAGGATTTCTTTGCGGCAACGCTCGAGGTCGACGTCGAGTTGCTGTAGGACACGGGCAGCAACGCCCTCCCCTTCCTTCAGGAGACCCAGCAAGATGTGTTCGGTGCCAACGTAAGCATGACCGAGGCTACGGGCTTCCGTCACGGCATGCGCCATGACCTTCTGCACGCGCGGTGTGAGCGGAATGGTGTCGGGAGCCTTAGCTTCCTCGGGCCCTTGGCCGACCTGCTTCTCGACGGCAGAGCGGACACTCTTCAGGTCGAGGCCCATCCGGCCGAGGACATTGACGGCCACACCTTCACCCAACTTGATCAGGCCGAGCAGGATGTGCTCCGTCCCAACGTAGTTGTGGTTGAATCGGCGCGCTTCGGCCCGGGCGAGCTCCACGACCTTACGGGCGCGGGGCGTGAAATTGTTGTTATTCTTGTCCTTGTCCATGGGATGGGTGGTGGGGTGGGCTTGAGAGCCTGTTAAGCAGATACTATGCCCAAGCCATTCGGGGCATCAAGCGGGGACCCGTGATTGTAAATAACCTCGCCTTTTGCCTTTGCCAGCGGTCGGGCGGGCTGGTTTCTTCCACACTACACTATGGGAATCAGCATGCAAGCAGCCGGACCTGCTCTCCAAGGGCTAGTCCAAGGCCTCCAAGGCCAGAAAGTGGCCGTATTAGGGCACATGCGCCCCGATGGCGACTGCATCGGCTCCCAGGTCGCCCTCTGCCGCATCCTCTTGGCGGCGGGGGTCGACAGCATCTGCGTCAACCGCGATCGAGTCCCCCCGAACATGGTATCTTACGCCCAGGGGCTCACCTTCCTCACGGGTGACCAATATGTCCCAGATGGCCGGGTGGCTGTCGCGGTCGACTGTGCCGATGCGTCTCGCATTGGGCCCGACCTCTTGGACAAGTTCGGGGGCAAGCTTTGGGGTAACATTGATCACCACGCCTCGAACCCGGGCTATGCCCAGCACAACATCGTGGTAAAGACGGCCGCCGCTACTTGCCATGTGCTCGCCTACGGTGCGCTCCGCCAGAACCTAGGCTGCGACACCGCCACGGCCAAGGCCTTGCATCTCGGCATCGTGACCGACACCGGTCGGTTTAGTTACGCCAGTGCGACCGCCGAAGTTTTCGCCTTAGCCGCCGAACTGATTGAACGCGGTGCGAATCCAGCGGAAACAAACTTCCTCGTTTTCGAGCATGAAAGCCGCGGCAAGCTCGAACTCACCAAGCGCTTCCTCAACTCAATTCAATTTCACGAAGCCGGTAAAATCTGCTCCGGCGAACTCACCCAAGCTGACTACGCTGCGACAGGCACCACGAAAGAAGATAAAGAAGGCCTCGTAGAATTCCCCCGCTCGGTCGAGGGCGTCGAGATCGCCGTACTGATGGAAGAAGGTCGGGACGGCGTTCGCGGCAGCCTGCGTGGTCGCGACCCACGCCTTCGCCTCGACCTCCTTGCCGGCAAACTGAACGGCGGGGGCCATGTCCTGGCCGCTGGCTTCAATATGCTAGGCTGTACGCTGGCCAAGGATCGGGTGCGCATCCTCGGCATCGTGGCCGAACATTACCGCGAGCATACCGCCCAATGAGCGACGGCCTCCCTGAACCCGAAGGCGTCCTGCTGGTCGACAAGCCGCAAGGCATCACCTCGCACGATGTCGTCGATAAGGTCCGCTGGCTCTACCAGACACGCCGGGTCGGCCACGCTGGTACGCTCGATCCGATGGCAACGGGCCTACTCATCATCCTCGTGGGCAAGGCCACCAAGGCCTCGCAATATTTGATGTCGCAGGAAAAGGAATACCTCGGTGAAGCCACGCTCGGCGTGGTCACAGACTCGCAGGATGCCGACGGCGCAACGACCGAGACTAATCTAGTCCCAGAATTAACGCAGGTCCAGGTGGCGGCCGCGATGACCACGATGCTGGGCGACCAGCACCAGCTTCCGCCGATGCACTCGGCCAAAAAGATTGGTGGCAAGAAACTTTACGAGCTCGCCCGCAAAGGCATCGAAGTCGAACGCGAGCCACGCTTTATCCGCATCGAAGCCTTCGAACTGCTCGCATGGGAGAGCCCCCGACTCAACTTCCGCGTGCATTGCACCAAGGGCACGTATGTGCGCACCATCGCCTATGACCTCGGACGTAAGCTCGGCCCAGGGGCACACCTCACCATGCTCCGCCGCACGCTCTCAGGCAACCTGCACGTCGATCGGTCGAAGACCCTCATGGAACTCGGCGCCATGACCCGCGAACAACTCGTTGCCTGCTTGATCCCCGTGCACGAGGCTGTGCCGAGTATCGCCTTGGGATGAGCCACACCCCGAGCATCCACCTCGCACTGGGGGCCTTTGATGGGGTGCACCTCGGTCACCGCGCCGTCTTACATTCCGCCCGCGCCGCCGCCCGCCAAGCCCATGGCAGCGTCGGGGTGATGACCTTTGAACCGCATCCGAGCAAGGTCCTGCGGCCAGAATCGGCGGTCCCGCTCATCCTTAATCGCACGCAGAAAGACGAACGCCTGACTGAGGCTGGTGCCGAATTCATCCACCACCAGGAGTTCACCCTACAGCATGCAGCGATGGAAGCCGCGGACTTCCCAGCTTGGCTGCAACATCACTTCAAAGGCCTTCGCTCAGTTCACGTCGGTGCAAACTTCCGTTACGGGCAAGGTCGGACCGGGGATGGTGAATCTCTTGTTCGTGATGCTGGCAAACTCGGGCTGATGATTCATCTCGTCGAACCGGTGGCCCTTGACGGTGAAGCCGTGAGCAGCTCGCGTATCCGTGCCGTTCTCCGTCACGGCGACCTCGCCTTAGCCAACCGCATGCTGCTCCGGCCCTATGAAGCCACGGGTACAATCATCGATGGTCGGCGCCTCGGTCGCACCATTGGCTTCCCTACCCTAAACCTACCGTGGAGCCCAGAGTTACGCCCAGCTTTCGGCGTCTACGCGGTCGAACTCGTGAATGCCGATGGCCTCGCTGAACCTGCCGTTGCTAATTGGGGACTTCGGCCGACGGTCGAAAGCGGCCCGGTGGAGCCGCTCCTTGAGACGCATATCCTCCGAGCCTCCGGACCGATTCCGACGACGGGCGCAGCCGTGCGTATCCGCTGGTTAC
This sequence comes from uncultured Opitutia bacterium, assembly GCA_903924185.1. Classification (GTDB taxonomy): domain Bacteria; phylum Verrucomicrobiota; class Verrucomicrobiia; order Opitutales; family UBA953; genus UBA953. The sequence continues at coordinate 3,647 of CAIYAN010000106.1, forward strand.
ATTTCCTCCGCCACGAACAGAAGTTCGCGAATCTTGCCGCCCTCCAGGCCCAGATTGCCAGCGATGCTCAAGCCGCGTCGGTCATTCACGGACTGGCTGGCGGACGCTGAGCGACTGGGCGTCAAGAGGCGAACTTCTTGATGATGCCACCGAAGGCCCCATTCGAGAAGAAGACGATGCAACGTGCCCCCTGCCCTTCGGCCGTGTGCAGTCGCAAGGCATCCAACAAGGCGTCATTGGAGGCGGGCGCAAACCCACGGCGACCCGAAGCGGAGATGGCTGCGGCCACGCCAGTGCTGTCAAAGCTTTCGCCGCCGAGCGTGTCGGCGCGATGGGCCGGTGCGAGATAGACATCGTCCGCGAGCATCAGCGCATCGCGGAAGGCATCCTGCATGACCTTCCGGGCGGCGGTGTTGCTACGCGGCTCGAAACAAGCGACGAGGCGATGCTGAGGATAACGGGCCCGTAAAGATTCCAAGGTGAGTTTCAGGGCCGTCGGGTGATGCCCGAAATCCTCAATGACCACGCGATCGGCCCGGTCAACGAGGACCTGCTGACGGCGCATGACGCCTTGGAACTTTGCCAAGGC